>JAYUOR010000101.1:0-5142 GCA_043760765.1 Planctomycetota bacterium
GACCAAGGCATGCGTGGCGGTGGGCCGCGGCACTCGTCGCGGGGCAAGCGCTCGGCCTTGGGATCACGAACCATGGCTGGGGGACGCTTGGTCCGCTGCCGCTCGTCGCACTGGCCGTGCTCTGGGGGCCTTGTTTTTTCGCGGCGAACTGGGCGGCGAAGCGCGCGCTCGAGCGCTAACTCTTTCGATCCAATAGCTCGAGCAATCCACTCAGCACGCGTTGCGTCATCCCCCACACGACGCGACCGTCGATCACGAACGCGGGCACGCGCAAGTTTGAGCCGCGATGTTCGACGTCCGACTCGCACGCGCTGGCGGGGAGCAGCGTCAGCGGGACCCACATGGCATGGGCGACTTCTTCGCTGAGAGTGAGCGCGGGCTGCGCGGCGAGCGCGTAGACGAACGGCCGCACGGAAAGCGTGCGCTCGGACTGGCGGATCGGACGCAGGTCGTCGAGGCGGCCGAGAAATTGCGCGGGGCGAAGATCGATGCCCGTCTCTTCGTGCGTCTCGCGCCCGGCGGTCGCGCACAGGTCAGCGTCGCTCGGATCGCGACGGCCGCCCGGCAACGCCATGTGGCCCGACCAGGGGTCGCCGCTGCGAATCGCGCGCTCGATCAGCAGGAATTCCAGGCCGTGCGCGTTCGGCGCGGGAGCGAAAATCAGGGCGACGGCTGCCTGCTCGCTCGGAGGCAAGTCGATCAGGCCGGGAGAGTGCTGCGCGAGCCGCTGTACGAGGAGTTCGAGGGTCGGAGGCACTCGCCTGATTCTACGCGAGTGGGAGCGCTGAACGAGCTTGGCGTTGTTGCGTGGCGCCGATCGCGCGCGGCGGTTAGCCTGCTGCCATGAATCGAAGTTTTTTGCTCGCGGCGCTACTTGTGTTCGCCTGCTTTGCCTGCAGCACGACCGCCAAGGATTCAGGAGCGCGCGGCTACACACTCGTTTTCCTCAAGACCGGACCGCAAAGCGGCAAACTTTCGAAAGAGGACAATCAAGCGGCCTTCGCGGGTCACTTCGCGAACATGGGCCGCCTCGCACAGGAGCACAAACTCGTCCTGGCCGGTCCGTTCGGCGGGACGCGCCACGACAATATGTTGCGCGGCCTTTTCGTGCTCAATTCTTCCAAGCGCGAGGAAGCGAGCGCCTGGGCTTCGACCGATCCGACGACGCAGGCCGGCGTGTTCGTGCTCGAGTATCGCGACTTCAGTACCGACGCGCCGCTCGAAAAAATGGTCGAACGCGTGCTCGCCATGGAGAAGCAAGCCACGGCCGAAGGGCGCAGCACGAATCCCGGCGACGGCGCGCGGCCCTATGTGCTGCTGATCGCGGAGCCGAGCACGGTAACGCGCAGGGAACTCTTGCCCTTGACCAACGGCAAAGGTGTGTTCCTGATTGCGACGCTCGAAGGCGGGCGCACTCTCGCGCTGCTCGATGCCAAGAATGTCGCTGAAGCCAAGATTCTCTTCGCGAAGATGCTGAGGTCGCTCGGGCCGTACACGCTCGACGATTGGTTCGCGACCGATCAACTCACTCACCTGAATGAACTCGCAGCGCGATAAGTCGATGCGCGCAGGCGATCTTTTTGCCCAACCCGCGCCGAGTCGATTGTCGTTCGACATCGAAATAGCCGACATCATCGAGCTCGCCGCCGGGGACGATCTCGACGCCCACGGGCCGTTCAAGATCTCTTGCGCGGCGGCGATCGACGAACGCGGTCTCGTGAAACACTGGTACGCCAAGGACGCGGGCGGCACGCCTGGCGGTTCGCTCGATGCCGCGGGCGCGCGCGCGGTCCTGGTGCACTTGCGCGAGGCGCAGAAACGCGGCGCGATGGTGTGTGCCTGGAATGGACTGTCGTTCGATCTGCGCTGGCTGGGAGCGGCGGCGAACGACGTTGCGCTTGCGCGCGAAGTCGCGCTCGAACTCTACGATCCGATGTTCCAGTTTTTCATTCTGCGCGGATTTCCGATCGGACTTGCGGCTGTGGCGGACGGGCTGGGCATCGCCGAGACGAAGTTGATGCACGGCGCCGACGCACCCAAGGAATGGGCGCGCGGAAACCATCAATTGGTACTCGATTACGTGGCCGGCGATTGCCGGCTCACCGATGGCGTCGTCGCGCGCATCCTCGAAAGCGGCGAGATCCGCTGGCGCACGAAGAAGGGCACGGTCTCGCGTGAGCCCTTGCGTCGATTGCTGCGTGTGAAGGAACTGCTCAGCGCGCCCGAACCCGACACGAGTTGGATGCGCGAGCCGCTTCCGCGTTCGAAGTTCACGGGCTGGCTGACGGCGAATTGAGACGCGGCGATGAGGAAAGCGAATCTCGCGCTGATCTTCGTTGTCGCAGCGCTGGCCTTCGGCCTGTACTGGTTCGTTCGGATGCCCGAAGAGCGTTTCGTTTTGCTCGATCGCGAGACGCAGCCGGCGTCCGCGACGGCCACGACTCGCGCGGCAGGACCACCCGAAGCAGCTGCGGCTGAAATCGCGCCACAGCGCTCTGCGGCTGAGCTGCTCGCGGGATCGCGGGACAAGGAATCCCCTGCGCCTGCACCCCCAACGAAGGCTGCTCCCACGGTTACGGGACGCGTCTACGACTTGCGGGGCAATCCGCTTTCCGGAGTCAGGCTCTCCGTGAGCGATCGCCCCGCAGAAGAAATCACTTCCAGCGCTGACGGTGGGCGATTCGAATTTCCTTGGCCCAAGGTGGCGATCGCGGATTTCGACGCGGCGCGCTGGGTCAACATCGCGCGCGCTCAGCGTTGGACCTCGGCATTGCGCACGCCGTTCACGGAAGAACACTGCACGGATCTCGTGATCGTCGCGGCCCCTTCGATCGAACTCGCTGGCGTAGTCGAGGACGAAACGGGCGGAAGCGTCGAAGGCGCCAAGATCACCTTGAGCGTCTCGTCGAAGGAACTGCGCGAGTTTCCTATGCCGCTCGATCGCAGCGCGCCGCTCGAGTTCATTATTGTCAGCGCTGCCGGCGGCCTGTTCCGCATACCTCAGGCGCCCGCGGTAGCCGGCTGCACGCTGCGCGCCTCGTTCAAGGGCACGATGAACGGCGCACTGGATCTGCCGCTCAGTACGGCCCTCGACTTGCGCATCGTGCTGCACGCCCCGGTTCAGACTGACAAGCAGACGCTGAGCGGCGTCGTGCTCAGCGCCGAGGGTCAGCCGGTTGCCCACGCACTGGTGCGCTTCGGCGCTTCGACGACGAAGACTTCCGCGGACGGTCAGTTCGAATTGCCAATCCCTGGGTACGTGCCGGAGGGCACTCCGCTAGTCGCGGTCCAACAGGGTTTCCAGGCCGCGATGGTGAGCGACATCGCGGAGCGAATTGCCCGGGCGGACTTCACGCCGCTGGTCTTGCGCCTGGGCCCCGCGGCGCTCGCCATCGGGGGGCGTGTACTGCAAAGCGACGGGTCTGCTGCCGTCGGTTGGAACGTGACCCTCGCCGATGGAACCGAAGTCACGCGCGGTTCTGTGCCGCCGGTGATCGCGGAGAACTATGCGGGAGGTCATTCCAAGACCACCGATTCCAAGGGCGCGTTCACACTGGGCGGACTTTCGAATCGCAACTACACCGTGCGCGCCTGGAACCTGAAGACGCTGATTTCATTGCGCGCCGAAGGTGTTCCGGCCGGCAGCGCAGACCTGATTCTGCGCGTACCTGCCGATGCGACCTGGTCGGAAGTACGCGGCATCGTCGTCGACCGCCGCGGCATGCCCGTCCCCATGGTCTCGGTCGGATTGAACTTGGTCACGTTTGCCAGCCGCGATTCGCAGAGCTGGGAATCCAGCACGCCGGTGTACACGGATGCTGCTGGCCGTTTCTTGCTGAAGGACGTCCCCAGGCGTGAGGTGAGGCTTTCGATTTCAGGCGACAGCGTGATCGAGTTGCATGTCGACGCCGCAAAGATCCACCCCGAAAGCGAGCTGAGGCTCGTCGTCGATCTGCGCTGCCATTTTCGGCTTTTGTGTGAACGCACCGAAGACGTTCCTAGCCGGGCCACGGTGCTCGACGAAAGTGGAGAGGAGCTTTCTGTCTACACGTTCGAAAGCGGCGGCTGGAGCAGCAGCACCGCCATCGACGTCAACGCCAAAGGCGGAACGCACGCCTTCGCGGTCAGCGAACGCGCACGTACACTCGTCCTTTTCCGAGGCGACGTGGAAGTCTCGCGCATCCCGATGAACCTGATCGCGGGGCAAGTGACCGACCTGCGCTTTTGAAAACGCTCCGCACGGCGCATCAATCGGAAAAATGGCCCAGCGCCGCGTCGAGGTCGATCGAGGCGAGCGCAAGAGTCAATTCGGCGTCGAGCTCGGCACGACGCGCTTCGACTTCGTCGCGCCGCGCGAGCACGAACGCGCTGTAGTCGGACTCGCCGGCTTCGAAAAGACGCTGGCTGTCTTCGCGCAGCCGACGACGCCGCAGACTGAGTTCGCGCGCGCCGTGCTCGAGCATGCCCGCGGCGGATTCCCTGCGCTGCGCGGCGGCACAGACTTCGCCCGCGACGAGTGCCGCGGCGCGGCGCACCTCGGCGGCGGCTGCGAGCAACTCTGCTTGCGCGTGCTGCTCCCCCACGGCTCCGCTGTCGAAAATTGGCAGCACGCTGTCGATGCCGGCGACTGCGCGCAATTCGTTGCCCTGTTTGCGCGGACCGGCGCTGATCGTCGGCAGGAATTGGACGCGCGCGGCGCGCAGATGCAGCTCTCCGAGCAACGCTGCGTACTCTTCGCTCGCGGCTTTCAACTCCGGACGATTCTCGATGGCCTTCGCCAGCAGGTCTTCGATGCCCGCGGGGCCCGCGGCCGGCGACGCGTCTGTGCCGCTCAGACCTTCGGAAAGTTCGAGAGCCACCGGCCGCTCGAATCCCAGCGCGAAGGCGAACTCTAGTTCGAGGGCGCGCGCCTGTGCATCGCTCGCCAGGACCCCGTTCTGCGCCTGAACGTATTCCGCCTCGGCGCGCCGCTGCTCGATCGGCGCTTCGATGCCCGCTGTCACGAGCTTCTCGATAGCTTGACGCTGCACCTGCATGATGCGCGCTGCGTCACGGCTGAGCTCCAACGCCGCGCGGGCTGCGACGAGCCGGTCGTACAAACGCGCGACGTCGGCCGCGACCTGCGCGCGTTCGATGCGCAGC
>JAYUOR010000102.1:0-5124 GCA_043760765.1 Planctomycetota bacterium
ATATCCAGCTGCTCGCGGCCAGCCCGCTCTCCTGGTGGGCCGTCACCGAATACAACGACGAACTGCACGGAAGCGACGACAAGAAGACGATGCGCAACATCCTGCGCGACACGTTTGACAGTTCCGTGCTGGTCAAGCGTCACTTCGAGCTGTTGATCCTGGTCAATCCCAGCGGCCACCTCGTCGCTTCCAACCAGCGCGACCAGCAGGGCTACCTGTTGAGTCCGGAAACGCTGCTCGCGCTCGAAGGCCAGGACTTCAGCGACGATTCTTGGTTCCAGGCCGGGATGCAAGGTCAGGGCTACGCGCTCGACCAGCACCGCTCCAACCTGCTCGCCTCGGACGGAAGGCCGCGCTGGTTCATCGGGTTTTCGGCTCCGGTTCGAAACGAGGCACAACCCGACGAGATCGCGGCCGTCTTGTTCGGCATCGTCGACTGGCGCAACATCCAGGACGATGTCCGCACGCCGATCCTGACCGAGTACTTCCGCGGCCTGGTGCCCGACTCGTTTCCCTCTGCCTACGGCTGGGTGTGGAAGTCCGACGCAAACACGATCCTCGCGCACCCCAATACCGAGTTGTACGGACAACGCGTCAGTCAGGACCTCGGACTCGCGCCCCTGACCGAAGCCGCATTGGCCGGCGATTGGGGTCTCTTCCCGGAGTACACGTTCGAAGCCAAGAAGAAGAGCGCCGCGTTCAAGCACACCAAGCGCCCCGAAGAAGGTGGTTTCAACTGGGTCGTCGGCGTGGGCATCGACAACGACGACATTTTCCGCGGGGTCAATGAACTGCGCTGGGTCCTGATCCGAGCGACGGCCATCGTGCTCTTGGTGGCGACGCTGTGGACTCTTGTGATCGCGCGGCGCATCACGCAGCCGATCCTGGCCATGCGCGAGCACACGCTCAGCGTCGCTGCCGGCGATCTCGACGCGCGCGTCGCGGTGCGCGGTTCCGACGAGATGGCCGAACTCGGACTCGCTTTCAACGCGATGACGCGCGAGATCAAGGAGAAGCGCGCCGAACTCGTCAAGGCCGAGAAGGACGCTGCCTGGCGCGAGATGGCGCGTCAGGTAGCCCACGACATCAAGAATCCGCTGACCCCGATCAAGTTGTCCGTCGATCTCTTGCGGCGCGCCAAACACGAGCAAAGCCCGCAATTCGATTCCATTTTCGAGCGCACGACCGACACGATCGCGCGCCAAGTCGAACACCTGCGCGAGATCGCCAACGACTTCCATGCACTGACCGGCGCGCTGAAGCAACAGAATCCGCGCGACTTCGACGCCGCTGGCCTGGTCGATGATTTGTTGGTCTTGAATGCTGCCTGGGCGCGCGAGACGAGCGTGCACATCGTGCGCAAGGGAGCCCAGAACTTTGTCTTCGTTGATGAACCGCTGTTGCGCCGCGTACTCCAGAATCTGATCTCCAACGCGATCCAGGCTAGTCCCGAAGGCGGTGAACTGGAGATCGAAATCAGCGCGTTGGGCGAGCGTGTGCGCATCGAGTTGCGCGACCGCGGAGTCGGGCTGTCCGAGGAAGTTCGCGCGCGACTGTTCGAGCCCTATTTCACGACGCGTTCGACCGGCACGGGCCTGGGCCTGGCGATCGCGCGTCGCGCAGTGGAGGAGATGGGCGGCGCGATCCGCCTGGAACCGCGCGCGGATGGTCCCGGCACGGTCGCGACCGTCGACCTGCCCGCGGGCCGCGAGCGTGCGACGCGCGACAGCCCGCCCGCCGCGGACGGAAGAGCTTGAAGCCCGCGGTTTTGTTCAGCGGCGCGACCGGTTTTCTCGGCGCGGAGATTGCGCGCAAGCTCGCTGCGCGCGGCCATGCCGTGCACGCGCTGGCACGCGCGAATTCCGAGCGTGCCGCACTCGCCGGATTGGATGTGCGCTGGCACGCCGGCGATCTGCGCGATCCAGTCAGCCTCGAGCGCGCCTTCGCGAGCGTGTGCGCGGAGCATCAGCGGCCCTGGATCGTTCACGCGGGCGCGTTGATCAGCTACCAAACTCGCGACAAAGCCTTGGCGCGCGCGGTCAACATCGAAGGCACGCGCAACATGCTCGACGCAGCATTGCGTCATCCCGTCGGCCGCATGTTGCACGTCAGTTCGGTCGTGGCCGTGGGGCCGGCCCAGGGCAGCGAAACGCTCGACGAAGACAGCGCTTATCAAGGCGACGAATTGCGCTGCGATTACATGACGACGAAGCGCCGCGCGGAGGAGCTCGCGCTCGAGGCGGCAACGAAACTCGACCTCGTCGTGGTCAATCCCGGCGCGATCTTCGGCGCAAGCGAGCGTGCGTCGAACACGCAACGCGTGCTGCACATGATCGAGCGCGGCCATACGGGCCCGCTGCCTTTGCTGCTCGCTCCGCCCGGCCTGCAGAGCATCGTCGGACTCGACGACTGCGCCGAAGGCTGCGTGCTGGCGTTAGATGCGGGCCAACGCGGCCGGCGCTACCTGTTGGTCGAATCCGTGTGGAGCCACCGCGATCTGATCGCGATGGTGGCGAAAAAATGCGGGCGCCGCGCACCGCTCGCCATTCCGCGCTGGATCTGGAGCTGCGCCGAGGCCGGCTCGACACTGCTCGACGGTCTGGTCAAGAGCGAGTTCTTCACGCCACAGACCGTGCGTCTCGCGCGCGTCCGTTTCAGGACCAGCGGCGAGCGCGCGCGGCGTGAACTGGGTTGGCGGCCCAGGCCCTTCGAAAAGGTGATCGACGAGATGCTCGAACGCTCGAAGCTCAAGTCGTCGAATCCGGCGCGCGCGTGACCCGCCAAGGTCGCAGCGCCAACAAACCCGCGAGCAGCACGAGAATTCCTCCGGCGATCGCGGCGACTGAAGGTGGAGCTGATCCGAGCACGGCAAAAGAGAAAATCGCCGCGAACGCGACCTGGGCAAGGCCGGCGATCGAGACCGACGCCGCCGTGCCGTAGCGATAGGCCTGTGTCATGACCAGCTGTCCAGCGGTGCCCAACGCGCCGACCGCGGCAAGCACGCCGAACTCGCGCGCGGTCCAACCGCCGCGTTCGGACAGCTTCCAGAGTGCGAAGGGCGCCGAGGCGAGGGTGGCGAAGCCCATGAAGAAGAGCACCACTGATGCGGCATTCTCCGTGGAGACCAGCTTGCGCACGTAGAGCAGGGCCAGCGCGGCGAAACCGCCCGAGAGCAGTGCGAGGAAAAGCCCTAGCCGTTCGCCGCTCGCGGTGGGGCCGAGCGCAAGTGCGGTACCGATCAGGCCGACAGGCAGAGCCCATCTGGTCCTTGCAACCGTGCGTTCACCGAGCAGTGGCGCGGAGAGCAACAGGATCCACAGCGGCGCGCTCTGGTTCAGCAGGGTCGCGCTCGCCAGTTCCGCGCCCGCCTCGTGCACGGCGAAGTACTGGCAGACCACCGATAGCGCTCCGACCGTCGAGCGCAGCAGGTTGGTCTTCAGCGCGCCGGGTCTCCAGCGTTCGCGGGTCACGAGCAGCACGAGCCCCGCGCCGCTCACGCCGATCAGGCCGCGCACGAACAGGACTTCCGGCGACGAGATTCGCTCGGGCAGAAACTTGAGACCCGCGAACATGGCCGCGAAAAACGCGCTCGAGAGCACGATCAACGCGTAGGCTCGCCTGGGATTGTCGTGCGTTGTGTCGGACACGTTGGCGCGGAACGGTAACAGCTCCAGGGAGCGACAGGCACCCGCTCTTTGCCCTGTGGACTCGAGTACGCCCGGGGCGCGAAGCGCCGGGTTGGGCAGATCCGGCAACTGCTTGCCGTTTGCCCGGACGTCCCGGTGCTGGCCGGTCTTGGCGTGCCGGCGGCTGTGTCGCGGCGTTGGACCTCGATTAAGATCCGGGTATGCCGATCCGGACGAATCACGTCAGGTTGAGCCCGGGAACCGTGGAGTCGCCCAGCGCGGGGCACGAGTTTTGTTCCACTGGCCCGTCCGCTATCCCATGATCCTGCGCATTCCATGACCGACGCACGCAACAGTCCGTTCGAACGCTCCCGGCCGCGGGCCCTGGGGCTGTTCGTTGCCGCAGTTCTCGCGCTGGTTGCGCTGCTCACCTGGTGGTTCCTGCGCGCCCAGCCCGAGATTGCGCCGACTGCGGGCGAGTCGCTGATCCGCGCCGAAGCGCTCTCGACGTCCGGCGGAGCCGCGCTCAGACTCCCTAATGAGGGTCTTCGTCAGAAAGTCCTCGGTGCGGCCGACTTCGCGCTTGACGGCGGCATCGAAATTCCCGCGGGCGTGCGCCTGGCCGGCCCTGGAAAACTTAGCGGTCGAGCGCTGGACCGCGCCACAGGTGCGCCGCTGGCCGGCGTGCGCATCGATCTCCTGCCGCTTCCGCCCGCCGGCGGCCGCGCCTTCGGCCGCATCCTGCATTTGGCGAACACCGGGGACGATCTCGAACAGCGCGTCGAAGCGATCGCGGTCACCGGCAGCGATGCATTCGGCAACTTCGAATTCGAGGGCGTGCGCAGCGGGCGCTATTTCCTGGAAGCGCGCGGAACTCGTCACGTGCCCGATGGCATCGCAACCGCGCGCGTGCTCGCTTCAGGATCGGGTGGCCCCGTCGACGTCTGGCTGCGCGCCGGCGGACGGGTGATCGGCCGCGTCGAGAATCCCGACGGCTCGCCCGCGGGCGGCGCGCTGATGGCGCTCACCGCCGGCCCGACCTTTGCGATCGAGGCCGCGCGCACCGGCGACATTATTTATCTCCAGACGAACTCAGACGAGGCAGGCCGTTTCGTCTTCTGCGGCGTGCCCGAGGGGCCCGACTGGCAGGTCACGGCGAGCGGAGGTTCGTTCGCATTGACGCATGTTCCGGATCTCGTTGTGCGAGCCGGTTTCGACACGCAGGTCAGCGTGCGCACTTCGCGCGGCTGCCAGGTCAGCGGCCGTGTGTTGTCCAGCGCGGCCACTGCGGAGTCGAAGTCGTCCGCTGCGCCGACTCCGCTCGCGGGTGCGGACGTCGGCGCGGTCCCGCGCGGATTGCGCGATCTTTCCTACGCGTCCGAAATCCTGAACGCGACACACGCCGTGACCGACGCAGAAGGCCGCTACACGATGAACTTCGTGCCCGCGGGCGAAGTCGATGTGCTCGCCATGGCTGCAGGCCACGTTCCCGCACAGG
>JAYUOR010000103.1:0-5122 GCA_043760765.1 Planctomycetota bacterium
TTCACCGCGCCCGCGTAGTTGTTGTCGTGGTGCGAGACGATCAACTTCTCCGAGATGCCCTTCAGCGACTTGGGATCGAAGGGCAGCGCAACGATTTCATGCTTGCCCGCGAACGCCGGCGCGAGCGGGCCCTGTGGCGCGCTGCCCGCCTGCTGCGCACTTGCATCGAGCCCGCCCAGCATTGCGCCACCAAGACCGAGGACGCCCAGTGACTCGCGACGAGTAAGGTTCATTTGTTTTCCTGTGGTTGCAAAAGCCGTTCACATGAAGTTGCGCGTGTGCAACGCGCTCAGGGAAGTTGCTCGGAGCGCATCGAATCCCAGCCGTTGTAGACGCGAGCGGCGTCCGGCGTCCATTTGCGCGAGCAGTTCGACGACTAGTTCGTGGCCGCGCGCGATCGCCTCGGGTTCGAAAGAGCCCGCCGCGAGCAGGATCAACGCCTCGAAGACCTCCTCGTTGAGTCCGGACGTGGCGCGCAAGGCTTCGTGACGTTGTTCAACCGCTGAAGCCAATCGCGCGAGCAAGGTCGGATCCTGGCGCGCATGTTCGGCCAGATGCGCCATGGCGAATGCGACGTGACGCGCCTCATCCTGGGCGGCGAGTTGCATGATGCGCTCCGTGCAGCGATCGGGCGCGTGCGCGCGCAGAAAGGCCAGCAAGTTGATGAACGTGCCTTCGCCGAGAACTCCAAGCAACAGCGCTGCCCGAGCGAAATCGGGCTCTTCGACCAGCGTCTGCAGCGAGGCCCGCCCGCCCACGGTCGAGAGCCCCAGATCGCGGCGGAACATTTTCGCGCGCCGCGTGAAGACTTCGATGTGGCGCGCTTCGTCCGCGGCCTGCACTGCGAGCAGCTGCATGCTCTCGCGGAAATGCGGATGCGTCTGGCTGGCGAAACGCGCGGGCACGAGCAACGCCGCGGTCTCGTTTTCGATCAGGTAGGTGAACACCTGCACCAGCGCGTCCTCGACCGCATCGGGATGTTCTTGCGCGACGTTCCAGTCGATCGCCGTCTCGGGATTCCATTGTGCGGCCGCGGCGGCGCGATAGTGCTGCTCGAGATCCGCGGTCCACAGGTCCTCACGGCGATCGAGCGCGAAGGAGTGCAGCGGGCCACCGGCCTCGACCCACGATCCGCGCGCAGCGAGGCCCCAGTGTTGCGGGGGGCGAGCGGCCACGCGATCCGGCCCGCTTCCGACCGCGTGCTCAGCATCCCGCCAGCGAGCCTTGGCCGCGCTGCCGATGCGCAGGCGCACGCGTTCCTGCGTCGACTCGAGCACTTCGTGTCCTTTCGCGCGCGCCCAGGCCACCAGCTGGATCGAAAGACCATGCGCGCTACCGCAAAATTCGAGTTCGTCTCCGCTTCCCAGCGCGTTCACGGCGTGCGAGACGACCACCTGGGCTCCGTGATCGAAACCCAGCTGACCGAGTTCGATCGTGCGCATCGCGTTCACGCGGCGTGCATGCGCACGAGGAACGGCTGAAGCCAGCCGAAGCGATCGCAGGCACGCTCGAGCGCTGCGTAATTCTCCGTGCGGCCTTCGCGCCAGACCTTGAGGCCTTCGAGATCCATCAACGGTCTGACCGCCGGATCGTCGTAGCGCATACCGAGCAGTAGTTCCTTGAAGCGCGCGAGCGCCGCTTCATCCACGCCGTCGAGCACCGTGAAATTGCAGTGGTCGTACTTCGAAGTCTGCGCGATCACGCGCGTCGCATCGCGGCCGAGCGTCCCGTCGGCCGCGAAGGCCAGCAAATTTCCGTCGATCATGCAGGCCGCGTCGAGCTCGCCGGAGAGCAACGCCTTGGCTGCTGCGCGCTCGCCGCCAACGTGGTCGCCGTGTTTCCCGACCAGGATGTCAAAGTTGACGACCTCGATGTCGCGGCCGCGCTCGAGGCCGGCTTCGGCGATGTGCAAGAGCGGAAGCAACGTGGCCTGCGGCGAGTCGCTCGCCCCGACGCCGACGCGCTTGCCGCGCAGGTCGGCAAGCGTGCGCAGCTTGGAGTCCGAGCGCGCGACAAGCACGGAAGTCAGATCGCGGTCCGTGTCGCGCATCGCGATCGCGCGCGCGGTTCGGCGCAGTTTTTTCGCCACACGCATGGTCTCGACCCAGGCCAGCGGCGAATTCCAGGCGACGTCGATCGCGCCGGCAAAATGCTGCTCGACCTGGCGCTCGTAGTTCGTGTACAGCACGTAGTCGAAGTCGACTCCGTGCTGCGCGAAGAAACGCTGGAAGCCGTCCCAGATGGTGACGACTTTCGGATCGTAGGCGACGGCTCCGAGCGTGATGTGCGGATTCATCGAGGGACCTTTCTAGAACAGCGGCAGGCCGCAGACCGCCTTGCCGATGAAATCGTAAAGCTGATCGCTCGTCGGAGCCATGACCATCGCCGCGCGCGCATCGCGGAAGCGGCGTTCGACGCCGACGTCCCTGCGGAAAGCTAGTCCGCCGCACACGCGCATCGCCGTGTCGAGCACGCTGCGCGCGGTTTCCGCGCTGGCCGCCTTGACCTCGAGCACGCGCAGCATCGCATCCGCGCGTCCGGTTTCGAGCGCCGTCATCGTGTCGAGCCACAGCGTGCGCGCCATGTCGGTTTCGATGCGCATGCGCGCGATGTAGGCGCGAATCGTCGGCAGGTCGGCGAGCGCGCTGCCGAGGTGTTCATACTTGGTCTTGGCCGCGTGCTCCGCGGTTTTCGCCACGGCTGCTTCGCACATCCCGATCGAACCCGCCGAGATCAGCGTGCAGAAGATCGGCAGCACGGTCTGCATCATGATCCCGAAACCCGCGCCGTCGCCGCCGAGACGTTGATCGATTCCGACGACCACACTTTCGGCCGTGACCTGAGCGGAGTCGTTGCCGCGCAGGCCAAGTCCGTCGAAGGCGCCTTCGAGTTTCAAGCCGGAGGAATTCGAAGGCACCAACCACAACGTGCTGAGTTCAGCTCCAGCCGTCGGCTTGCTCGACCAGACGTAGGCCGTTGCGGCGTGGGCCGAAGTGATCCAGCTCTTGCGCGCGTCGAGGGTCACGTTGTTTCCTTGTGCGCGCGCGCTGCCTGTCGGCGCCCAGAAGTGCGCGCGCGAGCCGGCTTCGCTGAACGCCAGGGTCGACAGATGCTTGCCGGCGACGACGTCTCGGCGAACCGCGAGCGAGCCGTGCGCTTCGATCACCGCCGTGCCTGCGTAATGCATGGTCAGGACCATGGCGGAAGATCCGCACTCGCGCGCCACGCGCTCGATCACTTCCGCGGCCTGTCGGATCGCGAGGCCGTGCCCGCCGACCTCCTTGCTCGAGATCAGTGCAAGCAAGCCCTCGGCGCGACAGGCGTCGATGAACTCCTTGGGGAACGCGCTCTGTGCATCGACACGCGTTGCGTGTTCGGCGGCGACCGCGGCTACTTTCTCGATGCTGGCGGAGAGATTGAACGTCATGGGCCTGGGGCCTGGGGTCTGGAGGAGTGCCCCTCGGCGACTTCTTCGCCGGGAAAGGGGGCGACCGCGTCGCAAAGGTTAGCGAAGCTGGCCTGCTTCGCGGCGCCTCAGGTTGCCCCGCTGCATTTTTCGGATCCAACCGAACGCAAGTCGAACAGTCCAAGCCTCTTCAAAGGAGCGCGGGCCGCGCCGTCGGTGAGACGGCGCGGCCCGCGTATACGATTTCAAACGCCGCGAACTAGTGTCCGCCGCCGCCGTTGCCGGACTTCTTCTCGTCCCGCTCAGGCAGGTCGCTGACCAGCGCGTCGGTCGTGAGCAGCAAGCTCGCCACCGAAGCCGCGTTCTGCAGCGCGTTGCGCGTGACCTTCACCGGGTCGATGACACCCGCTTCGATCAAGTCTTCGTAGACGTCCGTGGCGGCGTTGTAGCCCCAGTTCTTGTTGCCGCTCTTGGCGCGCACGTTCTGCACGATGACCGCGCCGTCCTGGCCGGCATTGGCCGCGATCTGGCGCAGCGGGGACTCGAGGGCGCGACGGATGATCATCGCGCCGACCTTTTCGTCACCCGTGAGCTTGAGCGCTTCGACGCAGGCGATAGCACCGAGCAGTGCAACGCCGCCACCGGCGACGATGCCCTCTTCGACGGCTGCGCGCGTGGCGTGCAGCGCGTCTTCGACGCGGGCCTTCTTCTCTTTCATCTCGGCTTCGGTCGCGGCGCCGACGTTGATCTGCGCAACGCCGCCCGAGAGCTTGGCCAGACGTTCTTGGAGCTTCTCCTTGTCGTAGTCACTCTTCGTGACGTCGATTTCGGAGCGGATCTGGGCGATGCGGCCCGCGATCGCGTCCTTGGCACCGGCGCCCTCGACGATCGTCGTGGTTTCCTTGGCGACGACGACCTTGCGGGCCGTGCCAAGATCCTTGAGCGTCACGTTCTCGAGCGTCTTGCCCGTCGCCTCGAAGATCGGCGTCGCGTTCGTGAGAACGGCGATGTCTTCGAGCATCGACTTGCGGCGATCGCCGAAGCCCGGCGCCTTGACGGCAACGACCTGGAACGACCCACGCAGGCGGTTGACGACGAGCGTCGCGAGGGCTTCACCTTCGACGTCCTCGGCGATGATCAGGAGCGCACGGCCGGACTGCGCGACTTGCTCGAGCAGCGGGATCATGTCCTTGATCGTCGAGATCTTCTTCTCGCAGATCAGGATGTAGGGCTTCTCGTACGTGGCATCCATCGTCTTCGCACTCGTGATGAAGTGCGGCGAGAGGTAGCCCTTGTCGAATTGCATGCCCTCGACCCAGTCGACCTCGGTCTTGAGGCTCTTGCCTTCTTCGACCGTGATCACGCCGTCCTTGCCGACCTGATCCATCGCCTTGGCGATCATCTGGCCGATTTCCATGTCGTTGTTGGCCGCGACCGAAGCGACTTGCGCCACTTCTTTTTGGCCCTTGACCGCCGTCGCGCGCTTCTTGAGATCCTCGACGACCGCGGCAACGGCCTTGTCGATGCCGCGCTTGAGCGCGACCGGGTTGGCTCCGGCGGTGACGTTCTTGAGGCCTTCCTCGAAGATGGCTTCGGCGAGCACCGTGGCGGTCGTCGTGCCGTCACCGGCGTTGTCGGAAGTGCGCGAGGCGACTTCCTTGACGAGTTGCGCGCCCATGTTTTCGTACGGGTGCTCGAGTTCGATTTCCTTGGACA
>JAYUOR010000104.1:0-5121 GCA_043760765.1 Planctomycetota bacterium
GCAAAAGGCGACTGCGCGGTGGACCGCAGTGGAACACAGTCTGCGCTCCCGAACGGGCTCGTGGGAACTTCTCCCAAGAATCCTCAGGAAAGTCAGACCGGACGTAGGATCGCCGGGGACTCCATCCCTGTGTCCCCTTCCAAAACCGCCATCGATTCCGACTTGATCGTCGCCCACGCGCCCTATGTGCGCGCGCTGGCGCGCCGGCTCGTCTTCGACGCGGAGCTTGCCCAGGACGTCGAACAGGACGTGCTGCTCGCCGCGCTGCAAAATGCACCGCGCGACCAACGTTCGATCAAGGGCTGGCTCGCTTCGATCGTCGCGCACGTCGCGTCCAAGGCGTTTCGCGCCCGAACGCGGCGCACGGCCCACGAGGCCGCGGCGACCATCGGCAACGTGCCGACTCCGGCCGAGATCCTCGCGCGCGAGGATCTTCGACGCTCGCTGATCGAGCATGTGCTCGCGCTCGACGAACTGGTTCGCGCCGTCATGGTCCTGCGCTTCTTCGAGGATCTGCCGCCGAGCGAAGTCGCGCGGCGCCTTTCGATCCCCGTCGAAACGGTGCGCACGCGCACCAAGCGCGGAATCGAGGCACTGCGCGCGCGCCTCGAGCGCGAGCCCGGCAATGGAAGGGGCGCGTGGTGTCTCGCGCTGATCACAGGACTGAAGATCGGGCCACCGAGCCTCGTCTCCGTCCTGGGCGCGAGCCTTCCCGGAGTCATTGCCATGGGCGTGTCGAAAAAAGTGGCGGCCATCGCCGTCGCCATTCTTCTGTTGGCGTCGATGACATGGTTCGCGATCGAGCGCTCGAATCGCGGTTCGGCCACGAACGACTCCGTCGTAGCCGCAGCAGTGCTGGATGAATCGAGCCGGCAGGATCCTGGGACTGCGGCGCCCGCGCTCACCGTGGACACTCGATCAACCGCCGCAATTCCACCTGCGACGGGCACACAGGCGACAACTCCCGCGACCGGCTCGATGAGGCTCACTGCATTCTGGGACGGCGGCACGCCGGCGGCCGGAATCACCGCGCGAATCTTCCGCACCGGGATCGACACGAGTGTCGACGCCTTGGATGTCACGATCGGCGAGGACGGAACGCGCATTATCGAAGGGCTCGCACCTGGCCGCCGTGACATCTTCGTCGACCGCAGCTCGCTCCAGGAGCATTGCGACGTCGTCGCCGGAGAGTGCGCGGAAGTTGAAATTAACCTGCAGCGCGGCGTCGACGTCTCCGGTCGCGTGATCGAGCGCGGCGGCCGGACAATCGCAGGTGCTGATATTCGACTCGATCGTGGCATGCGCGGCTGGAGTTCGAATCGTGTCGCGATCTCGGATGCGAATGGCCGCTTCCTGATTCGCGCCGTGAGTGCCAACTTTTCCTGGATCTTTGCGTGCGCAAAGCTACATCCGCCGAGCGAGCGCCGCGCACTGGTCGGGCTCACGCCCGGTTCGGAGGAAATCGAACTCGTTCTCGATCCTACGGGAGCCGCACTCGAGGGAATGGTCTACGGGTTCGACGAACAGCCGCTGCCCGGTGCAAAAATTCTGGTCGGCCCCGAGGACGACACCGCCCCAGTAAATTTCGCGGACGGTCGGCGCGGAATGGTGCCCTCAGGTCAGATGGTAGTTTCCGACGAACGCGGAAGATTCGTTCTCGTCGGCGTACCGATCGGCGCAAACGCGGTGCAGGTGCGCGCCAACGATCACTCACCGTGGTCGGGTGCGATCGAAACAATCGATCAGCACACGGCTCACCTCGACGTCCATCTCGTGCGTTGCACGGCACTTACTGGTCGCGTCACGGACCTCGCGGGTGCGCCCGTCGCGGGCGCCGAAGTTCGCGGCCACGGCAATTTCGCCTTCGCCTCACGCTACTCGCGCACGGCAAGTGACGGCACGTTTGCGATGAGCGACTTGCCGGCCGGGGAATTCCAAGTCTCGGTCCAAGCGAAGGGCCTTGGGACCGCGGAAGCAAAACTGAACGGCGCCGCTGGAGCCCAACTCGTCTGGGATCCCGTGCTCGGATCAGGCATGTCGATTCGCGGACGCCTAGTCCTCGCGGGTACCGACTTTTCCACCTGGTACGTCCAATGCAATTCGCAGGACCGACCGCCGGGAGACTTCAAACAGCCGACATTCCACTCGAGCGTCCGGCCGAACTCCGACGGCTCGTTCGAGATCCGCGGCTGCGCCGACATTGCCCACGAACTCGAAGTCAATTCTCCCGACGCGTCCTGGTTCGCGGTCGCGACACGCAAGGACGTCCGCCCCGGCGACGTTGAACTCTTGATCCCGATCGATCCCTCGCTGTTGGGCTCCTGCCGGCTGCGCGGGCGAATCGTCGACGAGAACGCGCAGCCCGTTCCGGGTCTTCAGTACTACCTCGGCCGCGAAGGCATCGGCGCCACGATCCGGAGCACGGGCTCCGATGGCACGTTCGACGTCGACTCCCTCCCACCAGGCAAGTACTCGATCGGTGTGCAAGCTGCCGGATTTGCGCCGCACTGGGGCGAACTTGTCGCAGTCGCCGCCGGTTCGACTTGGGATTTCGGTGACCTGCGGCTCGAGCGCGGCGGCACGATCACCGTTCACCTGATGCGTGATCCGCCCCTCGCGCAGGCAGGAGTGGAGATCTACGCGCAACAGCCGGGCTCCAATCTTTCTGCGTTCCTCCCCGTTTTCGGCGACGTAGCGAACTCCGAAGGGCTCACTCCAGGCGAGTACATCGTCGAGCTTCTGGGCGACGATGTTATCGCTCGACGCAGCGCGCGCGCAGTCGTGCGCAGAGGTGAGGTGACGACTGTCGAATTGAAGGTCGAGGTCGGTGCGCAAGTCACGCTCGCATTCACTCCGCCCGACGTAGAGCGTGTCATGGTCCGGGCCCTTGACATCTCCGGCGCGCCCCTTTGGGAAGGCCGACTCAGCGCGAGCAGCAGCTTCGCCCTGCCGGTGCAGACTGTTCGCCTCGTGGCTCACGACGACGCAGGGCACGTTGCAGAGATGTCCTTCGCATCCGCACAAGCATTGCGAGGTCAGACGCTGACGCTCAAGTTAGAGTGAACTGTCGTCCGTGTTCCGGCTCAGCTCTTCGGCTTGAAGTAGCGCTTTGCCGCGAGAGAAGGCGGCAGGCAAACCATTTCCTTCGCGGCCGCGGGATCGTCGTGGGCGTAGCGATAGCCTTCGCCGTAGCCCGCGGCTTTCATCAACTTCGTCGGCGCGTTGCGCAGGTGCAGCGGCACGGGATCAGCCTGCGTGCGCTCGACGTCTTCGACCGCTTCGCCATAAGCCTTGTAGACCGCGTTCGATTTCTTGGCGCGCGCCAGATACACGGCGGCCTGAGCGAGCGCGAGATCACCTTCGGGCGAACCCAGGCGATGGAACGCGTCGGCTGCATCGAGGGAAACGCGCAACGCGAACGGATCGGCGAGTCCGACGTCCTCGACCGCCATGCGAATCAGTCGCCGCGCGACATAATTGCCGTCCTCGCCCGCGCGCAACATGCGCGCGAGCCAGTATAGCGTCGCGTTGTCGTCGGAATTGCGGATCGACTTGTGCAGCGCCGAAATCAGGTTGTAGTGCTCTTCGCCGGCCTTGTCGTGTGCGAGCACTTTCGTCTGCACGGCCGTGGCGAGCACGCTGTCCGTGATCGTCTCACCGGCATCGACGAGGCCTGCGGCGGTCTCCAGCAGATTGAGCGCGCGCCGAGCATCGCCGTCGGAGGCGTGCGCCATGCGCAGCAGGCATGCATCGTCGACCACGACACTTCGCCCGAGGCCGCGCTCGCTGTCGTCGACGGCGTGACGCAGGAGTTGAACGAGAGCTTCCGGCCTGTGCGGCTCGAGGATCAAGACGCGCGCGCGCGAAAGCAACGCGCTGTTCAACTCGAACGAGGGATTCTCGGTCGTTGCCCCGATCAACAGGATCTCGCCGCGCTCGAGGAAGGGCAGGAAGGCATCCTGCTGCGACTTGTTGAAGCGGTGAATCTCATCGACGAACAGCAAAGTCCGTCCCCCGCCGCGCGCGAAATTGCGCTCGGCCTCCGCCATGACCTCGCGCACTTCCTTGATGCCCGAAAGCACCGCGGAAAACGGCACGAAACGCATGTTGCTCTGGGCGGCGAGCAAGCGCGCCAAGGTCGTCTTGCCGCTGCCCGGAGGCCCCCACAGGATCAGGCTCTGCGAAATGTCGCCAGCTGCAGCGCGCTCGAGGATTTTTCCGGGGCCGAGCAGCTGCTCTTGACCGACGTATTCCGCGAGCGTGCGCGGCCGCAATCGATCGGCGAGCGGAGTGCCCGCCATGGAAGCGCCTTGACGCGCTGGCGCGACGTCAGAACCGAACAGGTCGCTCACGGCTTGGCTCCTTGCGCGCGTCCCGCGGCGAACAGGAGCAACGACGCCGCGACCGTGACGTTCAGCGACTCGACCGCGCCCTGCATCGGGATCGTGACGCGCGCGCAGGCGGCCATTTCCTTGGGATCGAGGCCGGTTTCGGAGCCGACCCACAGCGCGACGCGCCCCGACCAGTCAAAGCGCGTGAATTCCTTGCCGCCGCGTGTCGCCGCGGCCACCAGTCGAAAACCGCTCGCCGCAAGTTCTTTCGCAGCAGAGCCCGCATCGGCCAGCGGCGCGACGGGCAGACGCAACAGGCTGCCCATCGATCCGCGCAGCGCCTTGTCGCCCCACGGATTCACGGAGCCGGCGACCACGACCAGCGCGCATGCCCCCGCCGCCTCGGCACTGCGCGCGAGTGCTCCGAGGTTGCCGGGATCGGAGATGCCGGCGATCACGAGCACGAGCGAGTCCTTGCCCGCGCTCAATTCGGAGATCTGCCGCGCTCGCGGAGTCCTGGCGATCGCAGCGATTCCCGGCGAGGCGCGCAAAGCGCTCTTCTTCGCCAGCAGTCCGTCGTCGACGCGCTGCACGCGCAGCGACTGGCGCTCCAGTTCGCGCGCGCGATCTTCGCGCTCGGAGGAGACCAGCACGACTTCGAGGGCAAACTTGCTCTTGAACGCGTCGTCGATCAGGCGGTCGCCTTCCAACACACAGCTCTCGCGCTCGTTGCCGGCGAGGATCGCGCCCATGCGCTTGAGCAGCGGATGCTGCGCCGAGCGAATCGTCG
>JAYUOR010000105.1:0-5120 GCA_043760765.1 Planctomycetota bacterium
CCGGGCCTCGCAACTTGCAAGTTTCGGTACTCCGAAACTTTCCAGCAGCGAGGTTAAGGGCAGACCTGGGGGCAGGGGCTTGGGTCGGCGTGAGGCAGCAGCTCAGGGCTCAGTTCGAACCGGTCCGCCTCCACCAATCGATGAATCGCACGAGGATCTCGCTGACCAGACCGAGTCCGGCGATCTGCACGCCGAACACAAGCAGCGTGACAGCGAGCAGGGAGACTGGTCGCCCGTAGAGTCCTTCGTCATCGCCCGTCAGCCGCTGGTAGACGACCAGCGCGAGCAGCGACGCGCCGAGCAACGCGCACAGTGCACCGAGTAGAACGAAGCTTCGCAGCGGTTCGAGCGCAAGCCTTGTGGGGTGCTGGCGCACGGTCTCGGCGGCTCAGGCGTCGACGGCGCCGATTTCGCTGAGCGCGCGCTCGAGGATCTTGGCGTCGATGTCGCTCGAGTTCTCGCGCAGCGCGGCGCGCAGTCCGGCGGCTTCCGTGGCGCTGTCGGGTGCTTCGAGCGCGGCGGCCACGCAGCGCGGGTGAACGGCGATCGGACCGTTGCGCACCTGATTGCCGAATTCGACCGCGCGCAGGATCACGACGCGCGGCGCGCCTTCGTCGATGCCTTCGGCGCAATGTTTGCACTTCGAGCGCGCGCTCGGCGCGACCTCGACGAACGGCGCGGTCTTCTTCTGCTTCTTTTCCTCTGCGCTCTCTCTCGCGATTTCGCGCAGGCCCTCCAGCGGCGGGACTTCCACGCCCGCGTCCCAGGCTTTTTCCTCGTAGGCCGCCTCGACGTCCTCGATGCGGCGCTTGGCGGCGCACTTCAGGTGGAACCAGAGATAGCCGGAGCCGAAGGGGCCTTCGATCAACACGCCTAGACGCAGCGCGCCCTTGTCGATCTTCTTGCGGCAACCCTTGCACGAGGAGCGCGCCGAGCGCGCGCCTTCGAGGCGGTAGGGCGGGAGTTGTTCGAGCGGTGCCTGAGGTGTCGGTTCTTCGGTCATGTTCTGTCTACTGCTTGGCCTTCGAACGGCGCGGCTTGGTCGTTTTTCCCGCGGCCTTCTTCGGCGCGGCGGTTTCCATCGGCGCGAGCGGATAACGGCTTTCCTTGCGCAGCGCAGGCGCGCGCCGGCGCACGTCGGCCATCAGCTTGGCGACAAGTTCTTCGCGCTTGTCGTACAGCCGATAACCCGCGGTGTCGCGCAAATAGCCGCGCGCCTGTGGGTGCTTCGCGAACAGCGCTTCGCGGCCCATGCGCTCAGCCCAACGCTCGAAGCGCGCGCGCTTGTCGAGCAGCGCTTTGGTGATCAGCGGCATCACGATCGAGTAGTCGACCTGCATGCTCTCGCAGGTCGAGCGATAGTGATCCTTGTCGACCTTGCCCCAGGTGACTGCTTCGGCGGGCGGGCAGGACGAAAGCGAGCCGTCGGTGACCGGCGCGCTGGTCAGCTGCACGTCGTAGAGATAACCCTGGATGTTCTCGAGGCCGAGCACCTGGCTGAGCGCGGGCTCGGGCTGCAGGTTGAAATTCTTAGGCACGCCTCCGCCGAGGATCAGCGTGCCGAGCGCCTTGGTCTCCGATTCGAACAGTCCCCAGCGGTGGTAGGCGCAGCTTTCGAAGACTTCGCCGTGGATGTCGAGCTCGAAGGCGTACTTGTCGCCACACGCTTCACGCAGCGCCCACAGCGCCATCGAATTGAGGAACACCGAACCGTCGCCGGGCGCGCCGACGAAAATCGGGATCGACTTGCGTGTGCACAGGGCGAGCAAGCCCTCGCGTGCGCCGTTCTGTTTTTCCTGGGCGGCATAGCGCTTGCCCAGCAGGTAGCGGAACTCCGGGCCGGTCATGCGGCGTTGGAATTCCGGACAGGCCAGCACCGCGCGGATGAACTGATCCTGGCCGAGCAGCACGTCCTCGGCGAAGCCGACGTCGGTGACACGAATCGTGCGTTCGTCGCGCAACTGTCCGTCGTCGCCGAAGATCGCGACCTCGTGGAAGGGATGTTCCTTGGCATCGTCGAGCGCGCGGTGGCCGTCGTGATAGCAGACCGCGTCGGTGGTCGAGACCAGCATGAACCAGCCCGTGTCGAGCAACGGCGAGAGCCAGGCGAAGTGCTGGCCGGAGACGGTCACCGGTCCGGCGACCGCGAGGGTCAAGGGCAGGCCCTTGCCGACGGCCTCGTCGAGCAGGGTCCAGATGCGCCGCAGATAGGCGCCGCCGAAGGAGGGCAACGACTGCTCGAAGAGCTGGTCGAGGCCCTCGGTTTCGGTCACCGAGCGCGTCTGAAGTTCACGCGGCGCAATTTTTTCGCCCTTGCTCGATTTGCGCGGCGCGCCGCCGGGGCACGAGCGTTGATCCTGCCGGGTGGGGGACATGGGCGCAGAGTCTACGCGACTCAACCGACCTGCTCCACTCGGACTCGCTCACTTGCGCGCACCCATTTCGTGGGGGATGCTTGGCGGCCGGAACCACCGACGGAGCCCCATGCCCGAATTCAATTCATCCGCCAAAGCCAAGTACACGAAGCAGGACTACGGCCCCAAGCGCCGCATCGAGGGCGTCGAGATCATCGAGCTCAAGCGCTTCAACGACGACGGCGGTTCGATGACTGAACTCGGCCGCATCGATGCCGGGGTGCACAAGCAGCTGCCCGGATTCCAGATGCGGCAGATCAATTTCAGCGTGCTCGAGCCGCTGGCGATCAAAGCCTTCCACCTGCACGACCGTCAGACCGACGTCTGGTACGTGCCGCCCTCGGACAAGATCCTGCTGGTCCTGGCCGACGCGCGCAAACGTTCGCCGACCGAAGGCGATGTCTGGCGCATCGTCCTCGGCGACGGGAATTCGCGCCTGATCCGCATCCCTCCCGGCGTGGCCCACGGCTGCCGCAACCTGCGGCCGACGGCGCCTGGGCACATCATTTACTTTGTCGACGTGCAGTTCTCGACCGACGAGCAATGCGACGAGGGCCGGCTGCCCTGGGACCACTTCGGCAAGGAAGTTTGGGAAGTCGAACGCGGCTGAGATTGCGCAAAGGCGCGGCAGCTCGCTACAACCTCGCTTCAACCCTGCGAGGAGAAAACCCATGCGAGCCCTTAGTCTTTCGATCACCCTGGCGTTCCTGGCGGCTTTCGGCACGGCGCGAGCCGACGAAGGCATGTGGCTGTTCAACAAGCCGCCCGTCGAAGTCCTGAAGAAGAAGTACGGCTTCGAGCCCAGTGTGGCCTGGCTCGAGCATGTCCAGAAATCCTGCGTGCGCTTCTCGACCGGCGGGTCGGGTTCGATCGTCTCGGCGACCGGGCTGGTGATGACCAACCACCACGTAGGCTCCGACGTGCTGCAAAAATTCTCCACCAAGGAGAACGACCTCTTGCTGAATGGCTTCTACGCCACAAGCCCGGAGAAGGAACTTCCCTGCGACGATCTGTACCTCGACTGCCTGTGGTCGATCGAGGATGTCACCGCGCGCGTTATGGCGGCGGCCAAGGACAGCATGAGCGTTGCCGAGAAGAACACGGCGCGCCGCGGCGAGATGTCGGCGATCGAAAAGGAATCCCAGGCCGCGACCGGCATGAAGAGCGAGATCGTCACGCTCTATCAGGGCGGCCGCTATCACCTGTATCGCTACAAGACCTACACCGACGTCAAGCTGGTGATGGCGCCCGAGAAGGAGTCGGCGTTCTACGGCGGCGATCCGGACAACTTCGAGTTTCCGCGCTACTGCCTCGACATGTGCTTCTTCCGTATCTACGAGAACGGCAAGCCGATCCAGGCCGAACATTTCCTGCGCTGGTCGGTCAACGGCTGCGCGGACAAGGAACTGGTTTTCGTCGCCGGCCATCCGGGCACGACCGAGCGCCTGAAGACCGTCGAGGACATGCGCTGGCTGCGCGACTACGTGATGCCGATGGCCTTGCAACGTTTGTGGCGGCGCGAAGTGCAGATGCAGACGTTCTCCGGCCGCAGCGCGGAAAACGCGCGCCTGGCGGAGACGGATCTGTTCAGCGTGCAGAACAGCCGCAAGGCGCGCACGGGCATCTTGCAGGGCATGCTCGATCCCAAGCTGATGGGCGAGAAAATCGCTGCGGAAAAGGCCCTGCGGGCGGCGGTCGACGCCAATCCAGAACTCAAGGCCAAGGCCGGCGGCGCGTGGGATCGCATGGCGGCTTCGCGCGGAGTCGCGCGCACGATGTACGCGCGCTACATAGCGCTCGGCGGCGGCGGATTGAACCTGGGCTCCAAGACTTTCGGCTATGCCAAGGATCTGACGCGCCTGGCCGCCGAACAATCGGTACCGGACAGCAAGCGCATGCGCGAATACCGCGACAGCGCGCGCAAGACGCTCGAAATCGGGCTGTTTTCGCCCGCTCCGCTCGACCGCGGCATCGAGATCGACGCGCTGTGGAGCGGACTCTCGCGCCTCGCTGAGACGCTCGGCGGCGAGGATCCGATTGTACTTGCCGCACTCGGCGGCAAGGCGCCGCGCGCGCGCGCCGAGGAGTTGATCAACGGCACGAAGCTGTTCGATGTCGCCGAGCGCAAGCGGCTCGCCGAGGGCGGCGCCGCGGCGATCGCGGCCTCCACGGATCCGCTGATTCGGCTGGTGCGCGAGCTCGACCCCGAAGCGCGCGCCTTGCGCAAGAAGTGGGAGGACGAAGTCGATTCCGTCGAGCGCGAATGCTACGCGCAAATCGCCGACGCGCGCTTCGCCGTCGACGGCGACAAGACCTATCCCGACGCGACGTTCACGCTTCGTCTTTCCTTCGGCCAGGTGCTCTCCTACAAGGAGAATGGCGCTGAGGTTCCGGCCTTCACGCAGATGGGCGGGATTTTTGGCCGTTCCGCCGAGCGAAAGAACGCTTTCCCCTTCGAATTGCCGAAGAGCTGGGTCGCGGCCAAGTCGGCGATCGAGCCCAAGACGCCGTTCAACTTCGTCTCGACCTGCGACATCATCGGCGGCAATTCCGGAAGCCCGGTGATCAATCGCGCCGGCGAAGTCGTCGGCTTGATCTTCGACGGAAACATCCAGAGCCTGATCGGCGACGTGGCGTACACCGAAGAACAGGCGCGCGCTGTGTCCGTCGACAGCCGCGGAATGATCGAAGCGATGCGCAAGATCT
>JAYUOR010000106.1:0-2059 GCA_043760765.1 Planctomycetota bacterium
GTAGAAGTGGTGTGTCGATCCTCTCGAAAAGTGCGAAAAGAAACTCAACCCGCTCGCGGTCACTTCGGAAGGGCGTAGCTCGATAGGACCTCTCAACAAGACGGTCGAGCACTCCATGCGCATCACGGAGCGCCTTGGGCATGGCGAGTGGATCGTACAGGTCGGCAAGTGTCTGGTTGGAGAAGTTGTTGCGTGCGTCGAGCACACCCTGCGCAGCGTTAGCGACGGCGGCGGCCATCTGTTTGGTGCTTGGCGGCGGCCAGGGGAAGTTGTTGTAGACGATGTCTTTTGAGTAGCGATAGCGTGACTCGAGGCGCCCGCAGAATTGACGAGCCCAGGCCATATGCATGGTGCTGCTAAGGACACCAAAGTGGTAAAGGCTCGCACTTGGAATGATGGAGCAGGCGTTACTGGCGACAGTGTCAGGGCCAAAGAACCCCAACGGAATGTACTTGCGAGACTCGGATGTGTGCAACGGCACCAGTAAGTAGCTCTCGCCCGTATGCGCAATTTGTGCAAATAAGGTCGGGGTTTCGGCAAGCCGGCGTGTCGTGGGAGCCTTGCTGGCGCGCCGCATTTTTCCGACGGCCTCCACGCGGGATCTAACCATTGGCAAGGCGCGAAGTTCATTCGCGGGGATGTCCACAAGCCAAAGGCAGAAGCGCTCGATCCCGTAGAGAAATTCGTCGACTCCCGTGTACGCCTTGATCCATCGTGAAGCTGCCGGTTCCTGCGATACAAGTTGGTCGCGCTCATCACGGGTGAGTAGCAGGTTACCGCCATCTCGCGGCTGGCTTCCCCACGCCATCGGGGGCACGGCACACACCGGTTCGCTACGATTGCGCAAGCAGGCGTCCGATCCGTCGAAGAGATACGGACTGATGTTGGTGGCCGTGCTCGATGTGCCCAGGTCGGGATCATCTTCGTAATCGACAATGACTTTGGGCAATTGTTCGAAGGCGCCAAAGCCTACAATCACGACGTGCACGTGGGCCTTTCCACGGGATTCGCTCATCCATTCAAATGTCCGATGCGCGAAGTGAATCTTGAGTTTGAACGAAGCGAACAGCGGCTCCCACAAGATCCCGACCTGTTCTCCTTGAGTGATGCTGCTGGTCGAAACGAATGCGCACCGTACCGTCGTCCCCTTGATGTACTTGGCCGCCGTGAAGTACCACCCAGCCACGTAGTCGAGCACGCCGATCCCCTCAATCCCAACGGCGGCGGTCTTGAGGTCATTGCGTTGCGCCACTGTCATTAACATTGCGCCCACGAACGGCGGGTTCCCCAGCACGAAGCTGCACTCTTTGGCAGCCAGCACGCTGTTCCAGTCCGCTCTCAGCGCGTTCCCGACTACGATCTTCGCGCTCTTCTTCAGCGGCAATCGCAGCACAGGCTCGCCAAACGCCTCTCCAACGCGCTGATTCATTTGGTGGTCGATTAACCACATCGCAACTTCGGCGATCCGCGCCGGCCATTCTTCGAGTTCGATGCCGTGCATTTGGTCGACGTCGAGCTTGAGCAGGGATTCCATCAGCAGCCGCTTCGTGTCGGCCTTGCCGCCGTGGAGTTCCTTCAGCACCTCCAGCTCGAGCAGGCGCAACTCTCGATACGTGACGACCAGGAAGTTCCCGCAGCCACACGCCGGGTCGAGAAATCGCAGACCAGCGAGCTTGTCCTGGAATGCCTTCAGCTTCTTGGGGCTCCCGCGGCACGCGTTTAGTTCCGCCTGCAACTCGTCGAGGAACAAGGAGCGGATCAGCTTCATGATGTCCCGCTCGGACGTGTAGTGCGCGCCTATCTGCCTGCGCTTCTTCTTGCCTATTTCGCCGGCCATTACCGACTGAAAGAGCGAACCGAACACGGCCGGGCTGATCCGCGACCAGTTGAATTCGCAACTCTTGAGCAACGCGAGGCGCATCGCGCCGGTGAAATCCGCGAAGCCCAGGTCCTCGGCGAAAAGGGCGCCGTTGACATGGGGCAGCGACCTCAGCTCTTCGGGCAATCCCTTCGCGCGGTGCTTCGGATCGGTGTCCAGCACCTTGAAGAGTCGAGCCAA
>JAYUOR010000107.1:0-5106 GCA_043760765.1 Planctomycetota bacterium
CCGGTTCCTCTTCGGGATCCTGATCGGCGTCGGCGACATCGTTCTCGTCGATACCGTCTTCGATGTCGAGGATCGCCGGCCGCGGGCGGCGGGGAGTCGAGGTCTGCTGGTATTCTTCCAACTCGACCGCGCTGATGATCTCCATCGCGACGAGTTGATCGTCGTCCTTCAGGTTGACCAGCTTGACGCCCTGCGTGTTACGCCCCATCGGACGCATCTCGTTCACCGGCGAGCGCACGATCATGCCCTGCGCGGTGATGAACATCGCGTCGTCGGCTTCGCGGCAGAGCGAAAGCCCGACGACAAGTCCGTTGCGATCGCCGGCCTGGATGTTGATCACACCCTGACCGCCGCGTCCCTTGAGCGGGTACTCGGAGACCGCGGTGCGCTTGCCGTGCCCGTGCTGACAGGCCGTGAGGACAAAGGCATTCGGATCGGCGACGAGCGATCCGACGACGCGATCCAGGCCGAGCAGGCGGATTCCGCGCACGCCATACGAGGTGCGGCCCATCGAGCGCGCCGCGCTCTCGTCGAAGCGAATCGCCTTGCCCTGTGCCGTGCCGAGCACCAACGTGTCGCCGGGCTTGCACAGCGCGACTGCGACGACTTCATCGCTGTCGTCGAGCTTGATCGCGCGAATTCCGCCCTTCTTCGGCCGTGAGTAACTTTCCAGCGGCGTCTTCTTGACAGTTCCGTTGCGCGTGGCGAAGAACACGAAGCGCTCGTTGTCGAACTCCGGCACGCGCAGCACGTTCGTGATCACTTCGCCATCGCCAAGGTCGATCAGATTCTTGATCGCTCGGCCGGGCGAAGTGCGCGAAGCCTCGGGCAGCTGATAGACCTTGAGCCAGTAGACCTGGCCGCGGTTGGAGAAGCACAGCAGGTAGTCGTGCGTGCCGGCGACGAACAACGACTTGAGGATGTCGCCCTCTTTCGCGTCCGAGCCAATGATGCCTCGGCCGCCGCGCGCCTGCGTGCGGTAGACATCGAGCGGCGTGCGCTTGATGTAACCGTCGCGCGAGACCGTGACCGCCATCATCTCTTCGTTGATCAGCTCTTCGATGTCGAAGCCGCCTTCAATTTCTTCGCGAGAGATCTCGGTGCGCCGATCGTCGCCGTACTGCTTGTCGAGCGAGTCGAGATCGTCCTTGATGATCTGGATCACGCGCGCCACGCGGTCGAGGATGTCGCGCAGGTCGGCGATCTCGGCCACGACTTCGTTGAATTCGGCTTCGAGTTTTTCGCGCTCGAGCCCGGTCAGACGGCCCAGGCGCATGTCGACGATCGCCTGCGACTGACGCTGCGAAAGCGAAAACGCAGTCGACAGATTCGCGCGCGCCTCCTCCGGCGTCTTGCTCGCGCGGATGATGCGAATCACTTCGTCGATGTGATCGACCGCGATGCGCAGACCTTCCAGGATGTGCTTGCGTTCTTCGGCTTTCGCGAGCAGGAACAGCGTGCGCCTGCGGATGACTTCCTTGCGATGCGCGATGTACGCGTCGAGCAGACCGCGCAGCGTCAAGGTGCGCGGCTGTCCGCGGTCGATCACCAAGTTGATGAACGACTGCGTCGTCTGCATCGGCGTGTACTGGAACAGCTGATTGACGATGACCTGCGGGTCCTCGCCCTTCTTCAGCTCGATCACCAAGCGGATGCCGGTGCGGTCCGACTCGTCGCGCACGTCGGAAATGCCGGTGATGCGCCCGTCTTTGACGACCTCGACGATCTTCTCGATGATCGCCGTCTTGCGCACCTGGAACGGCACTTCGGTGACGACGATCACTTGGCGGTTCTTGACCTCTTCGATGACGTGCCGCGCGCGCACGCGCACGAGTCCGCGTCCGGTGGCATAGGCCTGCAAGATTCCGCGCCGGCCCATGATGATGCCGCCGGTCGGAAAGTCCGGACCGCTGACGATCTCGCACAGGTCGCCGGCCGTGACTTCGGGATGGTCGAGCACGGTGCGCAGCGCCGCGGTGATCTCGCGCAGATTGTGCGGCAAAAGGCTAGTCGCCATGCCGACCGCGATGCCGTCCGAGCCGTTGCACAAGAGATTGGGGAAGCGCCCTGGCAACACCGTCGGCTCCGTGCGCGACTCGTCGTAGTTCGCTTGCAAGTCGACAGTGTCCTGCTCGAGGTCGTCGAGCAGCTCCACCGCGGCGCCCTTCATGCGCGCTTCGGTGTAACGCATCGCCGCCGGCGGATCGCCGTCGATCGAACCGAAGTTGCCCTGGCCGTCGATCAGCGGATAGCGCGTCGAAAACGGTTGCGCGAGGCGCACCAGCGTCGGATAGACGACCGACTCGCCGTGCGGGTGATAGTTACCCGACGTGTCGCCGGCGATCTTCGCGCACTTGCGATACTTGGCCCGCGGGCTCAGGTTCAGGTCGTTCATCGCGACCAGGATCCGGCGCTGGGAGGGCTTGAGCCCATCGCGGACGTCGGGAAGCGCCCGCGCGTGGATCACGGAAAGCGCGTACGTCAGGTACGACTCGCGCATCTCGCGCTCGATCGAACGCGGCTCGAGGATTCCGTGGTTCGCGGGCGGCGGGGGCGTGGGAGTCGGCGTTTCGGTTCCGGTCATCGCTGGGGCAAAAAGTCAGGGGTGCGGCGCGCCAACTGCCGGGACGGCGCTGGACACGGGGCAAGCGCGCATTATCTCGCGGCCGGGGCGGCGATGCCAGTGCGGAAGACCTACTTAACTAAGGTAGGGACGGCGTTTGAGGCGCTCAGCGCTCGGAAGATCGAAGCAGCGGTTCGAGGGTGGCACGCCACGCCTGCGGAACCCGCTTCAAGAGCTCCGCGCGCTCCGCGGCTGGTGTCTCCCTCGCCTCCAGGAGCAGGGCCTGGACCCTCTCCATCTCCTTGTCACCGCGCAGGGCTCCCAGATCCAACCACTCGTCCGCCGCCTTCGGGTCGCCACGCGCGAACGCCGCGCGGGCCTGCCGCTCCAAGTCCGCGGGGTCACCCTGTTTGAGGGTCGCGGCCCGTCGAACCAAAGCCGTGACCTGGACGTCCTCGACGGGCCGGCGTTCGATTCGCTCGACGGCCGCGGAGTAGTCGCCGCGACGCAGATCGAGCACGACCTGATCGCGGGGCCAGCCGCGCGCAAGACCGGCGACCTCGAGACCCATGACGATCAGGAAAGCCAGGAAGCCGGCCCGGGAGACCCACCACAGGCGTCGTTCAAGACGCGTTGCCAACTCGGGTTTGCGGACCGCGGCTTCGAGGAAGGCGATGCGTCGCTCGGTTGAAAAGTGCCGCCAGGAAGTCCGCTTGTGGCCGTGGGGGCCGCTGACCAGCTGCAGCGCCTGGATCAAGGGCTCCGCCTCGCCGATCAAGCGCAGACTGTAGATGTCCGCCTCCAGTTCGACGCGGCGCGAGATCCAGCCAAAACCGATCGCCCACAGCCCCATCGACACGCCGAGCACCGCCACCGTCCAGCCCGCGTCGTCGGGAACGAATTTCGCCGCCAGGAGATCCGCGCCGAACAATGCGGCGAAGGCCCAGGCGGAGAAGATCAACACATGGTTTCGCTTGGCGTGACCGATCTCGTGCGCGTAGACGCTGGCGAGTTGGCGCAGGTCGAGTTGAGACAAGAGCAGGTCGGAAAAGATCACGATGCGTTGCGCGGGCAAGAGCCCGATGATCGCGGCGTTCGCGGCAGTGAAACCGGTGTGCCAGAGAACCAGGCGACGGCCGTCGAAGTTCGCGCGCTTCGAAACAGCGTCGAACAAGGTTCGCTCCGGACCCGCGGGCAGAGCTTCGGTCTCCCAGGTGTGTCGCAACAGCCAGGGCAGGCAAGACGCGAAAAGCACGAGCATCGCCCCCGCGTAGACTGCGTTCCACAGCGCAACGGTTTCAACCGCAAGGCGCAACGCAGTGATTCTGCCGATGCAGGAAGAAATCAGCACGTAGCCTACGAGTGGCACGAGCGCAGCAGCGAACAAACGCGCCTGAACTCGCAGCGCCAGTCTCCCGCTCGCGGCGCCGCCGATCTTCGAGCGCGCGTCGATCGCGAGCAGCGAAAACACGACGAAGGGCAGGAACGAAACCAGGAGTAGCGGGCCCGGCCAACCCATCAGGCGCGCGCTGGCGCCTGACTTGTGTTCGATGTACCCGACCCAGCCGACGACAAAGATCGCGATGGCGTGCAGATAGACCGGCGACCAGTGCAGCGCTTGATACAAGCGATCTGCCAGGCGGAATCGGCCGCGCAGATAGAGGCGATTCGAAAGCCAACCCAGCACGTGTGGGACGAACAGCAGGCAAAAAAGCAACGCCAGCCGCGTCTGCGATGCTGATCCCGCCGCTTCCCAGATCCCGCGCTGCGCCGCATCCGCGCCGGTTTCTTCCCAGATCACCTGCGCGAGCAGCGCGAGACCGAGATGGATCAGGTAGCCCACGGAGCGATCGTGCGCGGCTTCAGCCTGCGACCAGCTTGCTGAGCTCTTGCTCTAGCATGCGCCGCAGAGTCCCTTCCGGAAGGAAGGCCGGCCGGTCGCGAACGATCACCACCAGCGCATCGGCTTCAATGGTGTACTCCGCGCGCACCGTTCCGAGGAAGCCGGCGTCCTTCGCGAGTACTCCGCGCGTCTCGTCGGCCCCCGGCGTGAACTCGACGTCGTGGCGTTCGGCGGCGCCGCGGATTCTGCGGACGATTTCCTGGGCGGCCAATTGATGGGGTACGCGAACTTCCATGGCCTTCCTTAGTTCGTTGCGCGCTCGGCCACAGCCGGCAGGGGCAGCCAATTTCCGCTGCCCAGGGTTTCGCAAGCTCCGCTCAAGCGCACTTCGCCGCCTTGCGAATCCCAGACGACGTGCAAGATCCCTCCCGGAACGCGCACGTCGAGCGGCGTGGTCGCGCGCTGCGTAACCGCCGCGGCGACGGCGGCAGCGCACGCCCCTGTGCCGCAGGCCTGGGTCTCGCCAACGCCGCGCTCCCAGACGCGCATGTCCAATCCATGCGCGCGCACGGTTACGAATTCGACGTTGGTACGCGCTGGGAAATGGCGGTGATGTTCGAGCTCCGGCCCCAGTCGTGCCACCGGTGTTTCGCGCTCGTCGCGCACGAAGACCACGCAGTGCGGATTGCCCATGTCGATC
>JAYUOR010000108.1:0-5103 GCA_043760765.1 Planctomycetota bacterium
AATCCGCGTTCGGACTCGCGGCGTGCGGCGCCGCGCCGGGGCCTCGAAACCCGCGGCGGAAGCGGAGCCGCCCGTCGGCGCGACGGGCTTCCCCGGTTCGGTCGCCGGCGTTCAGGAGAGGCCGCGGTATCGGCCGGGGAAGATGCGCTGCGGGTACTGGACCGAGACGAGGTGGAGTCCGGCCGCCGGCGCCGTCATCCCGGCGTCGTCCCGCGCGCAGCTCGCCAGCGCGCGCGCGCACGCGCCTTCCTCGAGCCGGCCACGGCCCACGTCGATCAACGTGCCCGCGATCGTGCGCACCATGTTGTAGAGGAAGCCGTCGCCCTCGACGACGAAGGCGAAGCGCTCGCGGCGCACGATGAAATGCAGGCTCTTCAGCGTGCGCACGTTGCTGCTGCGCGGACTGCCCGAGCTGGCGAAGGAGCTGAAGTCATGGCGGCCGATCAGGACACTTGCCGCCTTGCGCATCGCTTCGAGATCGAGCGCCTGCGGCACCCAATGCGCGAGATGCGCGCCGAACGGCGGCCGAAAGCGCGTGGTCGCGACTACGTACATATAGCGCTTGCCGATGGCCGAAAAACGCGCGTGAAAATCGTCGGGCGCCGTTTCCAGCCTGCGGATGATCACGGCGCCCGACAGGTGAAAGTTGAGCGCGTGGCGCAGGCGATCGTCGCCGATCCGGCTCTCGAGGCGAAAGTGCGCCACCTGTCCCAGCGCGTGCACGCCGGCGTCCGTGCGGCTGGAACCGTGCACCGCGATCGCGACGCCGGTCAGGGCCTGAAGCGCTTCCTCCGTGCGTTCCTGCACGGAAAGAAAACCCGCCTGGCGTTGCCAGCCGTGGAACTTCGATCCGTCGTAGGCGATCAGCGCGCGAACGTTGCGCATGGGAAGGCGCAGAGCGTAGCAGAGTGCACGGCGCTCGAAGCCGGCCCAACGCGCGCCTAGGCGTAGCGTCGTCTGCGGTAGGAACTGGGGATGTCCAATTCCTGGCGATATTTCGCCACGGTGCGGCGCGCGAGTTCGAAGCCCTTGCCGCGCATGCGGACCACGACTTCGTCGTCAGAGAGCGGAGTCTTCGGATCTTCGGCGGCGAACACGCCGCGCACCAGATCGCGCACGTCCTCGCGCGCGCGCTCCTCGCCACCCGACGCACCCTGGAAGAAGTGCCGCAGCGGCAGGATGCCCCAGGGTGTCTGCGCGTATTTGCCTGCGACGGCGCGGCTGACGGTCGAGACGTGAATGCAAAGCTCGTCGGCGAGGTCCTTCATGCGCAGCGGCGCGAGATGACCGGGCCCCTTCTCGAGAAAAACATGCTGGAGTTCGAAAAGCCGCGCGCCGATGCGGCCCAGCGTCGCGCGACGCATCTCCAGCGCCTCGACCACCGAGCGCGCGCGCTCGAGCTTGTCGCGCAAGTAGCGGCGCACCGCCGGCGTGCTGCTCTTGTCCTTGGCCATGCTCTCGATCGACGGATCGACCGTGACCAGAGGTATGGATTGACCGTTGAGGGTGACCTCGAAGCGCGAGCCGGCGCGCTCGACCTGCATGTCGGGTTCGATCACGGGCGCGAGGTCTCCGGAAAGCTCGGCCGCGGGACGCGGATTGAGTCCACGCAGCCGCTCGACGAGGCGCTCGAGTTCAGCGACTTCGATGTTCAGGGCGCGCGCGACCTGCGGCAGCTTGTTGCGCGCGAGCGAGTCCAAGTGATCGCGCAGCAAGATCGCGACCTGTGGCCGGTCGGGGTCGTCGTCGTCGAGCTGGAAGAGCATCGCTTCGAGCGGTCCGCGCGCGCCGAGTCCGCGCGGTTCAAGGCTGCGCAGACGCGCGAGCGCGCGCTCCAATTCGAGCGCGCCGCCTTCGAGACCGCGGGTCCGCGCTTCCTCGAGCAGTTGTTCGTCGCTCGGCGCGAGCCAGCCGTTCGCATCGAGGGATTCGAGCAACAGGCGCAGCCAGCCATGCGCGCGCGGGCCGAGGTCGAGCACGGCCAGGTTTTCTTCGAGGCGCTCGGCCAGCGTCTGACCGCGGCCGGGCTGACTCTCGAGGAAGGCCGCGTGCCGATCGGTGTCCTGACGCGTCCCGCGCGGCGCGCTGCCGCTGCCGCTGAAGCGGTCGGAAGAGAGCCCGCGTTCGAGCGGAGCATCGAGTGAGAGTGCCTCGTTCTCGCTGACGGCGACACTGACCCAGTCCTCGAGGTCCTCCCTGGATAACTGCAGCACCTCGATGGCCTGCAACATGCGCGGCAACAGCTGCATGTGCTGGCCGAGCGATTGCTGCATCGAGGCCCCCAGTCCAAACTTCGCCATGCCGGGCCTATCGGCCGGAACCCAGGTGGGGTTGAGCGGGCGCGGACTCAGCCCAGGCTCAGGCGGGCGGCGTCTTCAAACGCAGGGAACGGCGCTGTTCCAGGGCGTCCTCGAGCACGCCGCGGTGCAGGTATTCGATCGCGCTGCCGGCCGGCAAGCCGCGCGCGAGGCGCGTCACGCGCGGGGGCGAACTGTGCTCCGCCTGCGCTTGGCGCTCGAGCGTCTCGAGCACGAGCAACGCAGTCGCTTCGCCTTCGGCATCCGGATCAGTGGCCAGAATGACTTCCGCCGGCCGTTCCTTGCGCACGCGGCGCGCGAGCGCATCGACCGAAAGGTGCGAAGCTTCGGAACCCTCGGCCGGATTGAGCGAGCCCATCAGGACGTGGTAGCGGCCCTTGTAGACGCCGGCGCGTTCGAGCGCTTCGACGTCGCGCGGCTCTTCGACGACGCAGATCGTGGTCGCGTCGCGCTCGGCATCGGAGCAGATGCCGCAGGGATCGTGCTCGGCGACGTTGAAGCAGACCGCGCAGATCTTCGTCTGGGCAATCGCCTGCTCGATCGCGCCTGAGAGCAGCCGCGCCTTGGGATCGCGCAACACGTGGAACGCCAGTCGCTCGGCGGTGCGCCGGCCGACGCCGGGAAAACGCTCGAACGCGTCGACCAATTGTTCGAGGGACTTGGGATAGGCCACGGGCGCCTCGTCAGAAAAGTCCGGGCAATTTCATTCCGCCGGTCACCTTGGCGACACTTTCCTCGGCTAGGCGCGTCGCCTTGCCGAGACCGTCGCGCAACGCGGCGAGGATCAGATCCTCGAGCATGCTCTTGTCGGCGTCCTTGAAGACGTCCGATGAAATCTCGACCTTGGTGACCTGACGATCTCCGCTGACCCAGATCTTGACCACGCCCCCACCGGCGCTGCCCTCGAAGGTCTTGACGCGCAGCTCGGCGCGAACGCGGTCGAGTTCGCGCTGCATTTCCTGCGCCTGCTTGAGCAGGCTGCCCATTTCGCCGAACGATCCGCTCATGCTTTGTCCTCGATCTTTCCGCCAAAGAGTTCGGCCACGTTGCGCGTGAAGGCGTCTTTCTCGCCGGGTTGGCGTTGGGCGACGTCCTCGAGCGTGACGCTGACGCGCGTGCCGAGGATGGTTTGAAGCACCTTTCCGCAACGTTCGGCGAGTCCCGCGCCGGCGAGCGCCGCACGTTCGTCCGGGCGCAGTTGCTTGAATTGGATGTGCGCGCGTTCGCGGCCCATGTCGATCAGCTGACCGCGGCGCTCGAACAGTGCGCCGAGCGCGGGGTCCTCGGCCTTCCATGCGAGCAGAAAGATGTCCCAGGTGGGCTTGAGCCCGAGCGAGCCGCGCTGCGGCGTGTCGCTGGCGCGCGAGATCGCCGCGGACGCTGTTTGCGCAGGTGCGGCCGGCGCCGAGATTCGCTGCGCAGGCGCAGCGGGCGCGGCCGGAGCAACCGGCGCAGCCGCCGTAAGCGACGCGCTCGGTGAAATCGTCGCGGCAGGCGCGGGAGCCGGGCGCAGGACTTGCGGGCGCGGCGGCGCGGAATTCTGCGCGGGCCCGGCTTCGATCGCGCGAGCAGCACTCGAAGGCGCGGCCGTGCCCAGGCGCTGCTCGAGGGCCGCGAGGCGTTGCACCAGCACGGCGAGCGGCATGCTGCGCTCGTCGCGGCACAGTTCGAGCAGACAAAGTTCGAGCACAGTGCGCGCCAGACTCGGCACGTCTTCCATGCGCTCGCGGGCAGCCAGCAACTCCTCCATCCAAAGTTGCAGCCGCTCCGGCCCGAGCGTTGTGCCGATGCGCGCCAGACGTTCGCGATCGCCGGCGAACTCGGAGGTCAGCGCGGAGTCGTCCTTGCAGATCGCGATGAGCAGCGCGCCGCGCAATTCGCGCAGCAGGTTGCCGACCCATTCGCCTTCGTCGCCCTCGGCCGGCCCCAGGATTTCGAGAGCACGCGCGCCGTCGTGGGCGATCAACGCTTCGAGCAGGCTCTCGACCTCGCTGGCGGCGCTGGCGCCCGCCAGACGCGCAACATCGGCTGCCGTCGGTTCCTGGCCGACCAGCGCGAGCAGTTGATCGGTGATCGACAGTGCGTCGCGCATGCTGCCGTGGGCCAGGCGCGCGAGCCCTTCGACGACGCCGCTTGCCGCGCGCACGTTTTCGAGTTCGAGGATCTGGGTCAGGCGCTTTGCGATCAGCTCTTCGCTGAACAGCGAAAGGCGCAGCACCTGGCAGCGCGAGAGAATCGTGTCGGGGACCTTGTTCAGCTCGGTGGTGGCGAACAGGAATTTGACGTGCGCGGGCGGTTCTTCGAGCGTCTTGAGCAGCGCGTTGAACGCACCCTTCGAGAGCATGTGCACTTCGTCGACGATGAAGATCTTGAAGCGCGCGCGCATCGGCGTGTAGGCCGCCTGCTCGCGCAGATCGCGGATGTTCTCGACGCCGGTGTTGGAGGCCGCGTCAATTTCGACCACATCGACGTCACTGCCGGAATCGACCGCCAGACAGCGCTCGCACACGCCGCACGGATCGATCGTCGGGCCCTTCTCGCAGTTGAGCGCCTTGGCGAAGACCCGCGCACTGGTGGTCTTGCCCGTGCCGCGCGGGCCCGTGAACAAATAGGCGTGCCCCACGCGCCCTTCGCGAATCGCGCCTTGCAGCGTCTTCGTGAGCACTTCCTGTCCCGCGACCTCGGCGAACGTTCGCGGTCGATACTTGCGGGCGAGAACCAGGTACGACATGGGCGAGCGAGTCTACGGCGTCAGGTGATTTCGTCCACAGTCCCGCGGCCCCGG
>JAYUOR010000109.1:0-2053 GCA_043760765.1 Planctomycetota bacterium
GTCAACTCCGGTCTGAGCTACGGCATGGGATGGCCAGCCTGCGGAGGCGGAATCGGCTACGGCTGCTGGGACGACGATTGGTCGCTGTGGTTCGGCTGCTACTATGGCGGCTACCATCTCAACTCTTGCTCTCCATGGGGTTACTACGGCTGGGGCTGCTGGCCCTACTCGTGCTGGTGGTGGGGCTCGTACGGGTACCCGTACTACGGGTACGGGTACGGGTACAGCTCGTATTGGCCCTCGTCGGTCGTGGTCTATGAGAACGTCTCCCCGAGTACATCCGCTGCCGCCGAGGAAGCGCCCGCCTACGGCGAGCCCGGCGTCGGCGAAGCTGTGATCGACGACAAGAGCGACCCCGGTACACGTGTGGTCGGTGAGAGCATGGACCGCCTGCTGTCTCCGAGCGCGGCTGCAGCCTCGCGCGCCGCCACGCAGAATCTCGGATCCGGCGACGCGGCATTCCGCGAAGGCCGCTATGGCGACGCGGTGCACTTTTACGCACGCGCGATCGAATTCCAACCTGACGAGGGCGTGCTCTACTTGGTGCTCTCCGACGCGCTGTTTGCGACCGGCGACTACCACTACGGTGCCTATGCGCTTCGCAAGGCCCTCGAGCTTGCCCCGACATTGCTGGACAACCCTGTCGACAAGCACGGATTCTACGCGGATCCCAAGGAGTTCGACCGGCAGCTGGCCGTGCTCGAGACGTACTTGAAGGATCGCCCGACGGATCAGGACGCGCGCCTGCTGCTCGCGGCCAACTATCTGTTCGGAATCCGGCCGGCGGCCGCGGTCGATCTGCTCGAATCTTCGGCGGGCGAATCCCTGCGCAAATCGCAGAGCGGACTTTTGCTGCTCGAGGCTGCTCGCAGGCAACAGTACGGCGCGGCGGCCGAGCCGCCCGCGAAGTAGTCGCGGCGCTATTCGCTGACTTCGCGCGGGCCAGGATCCCCGCCGAAGATCTCGATCGGCGGACGGCGGCCGAAGCGCGCTTCGAAACGGCACGCGACGTGCTCGACGACGGAAGCCGTGCGCGAGCGATCGATCAGCATCACTACGCAACCGCCAAAGCCCGCGCCGGTGAGCCGCGAACCCAGCACGCCACCGGATTCGTGCGCGCTGTCCACGAGAACGTCAAGTTCGGGGCAGCTCACGTCGTACAGTTCGCGCAGCGAAGCGTGCGCGGCGAACATCTGCGCCCCGAAACCGGCCAGCTTGCCGCATTTCAAAGCGTCGCGCGCCGCGAAGGTCCGTGCGACCTCGTGGACCACGTGTTCGGCGCGCCGTCGCAACAAGGGATCGAGTTTGGAGCGCCGGTCAGCGAACACCTCGACGGAGATGTCGCGCAGACACGTCGCCCCCGGAGCGAAGGGCGCGAGCGCCGCAAACGCCGCGGCAGCCTGCGCGACGCGCTCGTTGAAGGCACCCTGGGCAAGCTCGCGACGCACGCCCGTGTCAGCGACTGCGATGGCGATACGCGCGGAGTCGAGCGGTAGGTGTTCGTTCGAGCCGTCCTTGCAATCGAGCCACAGCAAGTGCTCGGGCATCGCCAGGCCGACGGCGTACGGATCCATGATTCCGCAGCGCACGCCGACGAACTCGCGTTCCGCGAACAGCGCGGCCTCAACGCGCTTCAGTGCGCCCAGGCCGAGCCCCCACATGTGGTCGAGCAGGAACGCCGTGCCGACGCAGATCGAAGCCGACGACGACAGGCCTGCGCCGACGGGCAGGTTCCCGCCAAACAGGATGTCGAGTCCGCCCACGACTGGCCTGCGCCGCCGCAGGCTTTCACACACGCCGGCCGGATAGTCGACCCACTGTCCCTGCCGCGCGAATGGCGCACCTGTGAGGTCGAGCTCAAAGCTGAGCGGCTCCGAAGTCGAGGACAGGCGCAGGCGCCGGTCCGAGCGCGCCCGAACCGCGATAAAGGTCCCGCGGTCGATCGCGGTCGGCATCACCGGGCCGCCATTGTAGTCCAGGTGCGCGCCCATCAAATTGACGCGGCCTGGCGAGAAAAAACTGCGCGGCCGCGGGCCCGGACCGAAGACGGCAG
>JAYUOR010000110.1:0-5102 GCA_043760765.1 Planctomycetota bacterium
TTTCGACTTTGCGCGACCGACGTCGAAGCGAATCGCGTGCCGTGGTCGAAGCCCGCTGACTATGACGCGCGCGACTATGAAATCCTGCTGCGTTCCTTCGAAGCCGGCGAGGAACTCGCTCCGTGGGATCCGCACTTCATGCCCAACCGCAAGACGGACGCCAACAACAATGGCCCGTTTTCGTTCGATTTCATCGGCGAAAACCAGGCCTATGCGACGGCAAGCTGGGACGAACGCGAGCGCATCGTCGCGCGCCATCGCACTTATCAGCAGGGCCTGTTGTGGACTTTGGCGAACGACACGCGTGTGCCCGAGAAGATTCGCGCGCAATTCAATCGCTTCGGCCTGACGAAAGACGAGTTCGTGGACGAGGGGGGCTGGCCGCGCCTGCTCTACATCCGCGAGGCGCGCCGGATGCAGGGCGAGTACGTAATGACCGAACACGATTGCCGTGGGGAACGCCGCGCGGCTCGGCCCGTGGGACTCGCGGCCTACACGATGGATTCGCACAACGTGCAACGCTTCGTCGACGAGACCGGCGCCGCGCGCAACGAAGGCGACGTGCAGGTCGGCGGATTTTCGCCTTATGGCATCGACTACGGCGCGCTCCTGCCGCGGCGCGAGCAGTGCAGCAATCTGCTCGTGCCGGTGTGCCTTTCCGCGTCGCACATCGCCTACGGTTCGATCCGCATGGAGCCCGTGTTCATGGTGCTCGGCCAGTCCTCGGCGATCGCGGCGGTGCTTGCGCTGGAACGCAATGTTGAGTTGCGTAAACTCGATTACGCGGTGTTAAGACAGGAGCTATCGATGGCCGGCCAGGTCCTCGAGTGGGATTCGAAAGGCCGCTGAGGTTTCCTGGCGGAGCGCTCGTGCCCCAGATCGTGCCGCGCGTCGGTTACGCCAACCGGTTGGGGCGGCGAGAGGCTCAGAGCCTTGAGCCTGGCGCGCCAGCGTGTTACCACAGGCTCGTGAATGTCCGGGCCTCGAGGGTGACGGGGAGGTGCAAATGAGCGCATCGAATGTTCTGCCGCGTAGGCGGTGGCAAAGTGCCGGCGCCGTGCTGCTCGGCCTCGTCGCCGTCTTCGTACTCTCGCTCGGCACTGATCAGCTGCTGCATGTGCTCAACGTTTACCCGCCGTGGGGCGAGCCGATGTGGGAGCCGAAACTGAATCTGTTGGCCCTGAGCTATCGGCTCGTCTACGGAGTCGTCGGCGGTTACGTGACCGCGCGATTCGCGCCGCATTCGCCGATGAAGCATGCAATGATCGTCGGGATCGTCGGCTTCGTGCTGAGCTGCCTCGGTGCGATCGCCGCAATCAACATGGAAATGGGGCCGATGTGGTATCCGATCCTGCTCGCGCTCAGTTCAGTGCCCTGCGCCTGGCTCGGTGGCGTGTTGCATCAGAGGTGGCGCCCACAAGCGTTGCAGGAAAGCCAGGCCCCCTGAGCGCGGCGTTCGTGCGCCTTGAGGGCGACGACACATCGAGACGTGGGGGGGCGCTATGCTCGTTCCCTATGGGCACACAAGCAAATATCAGCCGAACCATCGAACCGCGGCGCGCCAAGAGTTCCTTCGCCTCGTCCCGGCGAATGTTTCTCTCATGGGTGATCGGAATCCTTGCGGCAGGTTTCTTGGGCATTCCGGCGGCGGGCGCGGCGTTGCAAGCTCCGCCGGCGAAAAGCGCGAAGGCTGCGCCGAGCAAGGATCTCAAGGTGCTGTTCGTCGGCAACAGCTACTGCTACGTCAATGAATTGCCCAAACTGCTCGGCGACCTCGCGAAATCCGATGCGAAGGGGCCGCAGATTTCCTTCGAGAGCGTGACACCGGGCGGCGTGACCTTGAAGCAGCACTTCGAAACGACCGGCGCGCTGGAAAAGATTCGCGCGGGCGGATTCACGCATGTCGTGCTGCAAGGCCAGAGCCTCGAACCGGTCGCGAACCCGGAAGAGTTTCAGACGTTTGCGCGCAAGCTCGCCGAAGAGGTCCAGAAGAGCGGCGCGAAGGTCGTCTTCTATCAGACCTGGGCCAGGCAGACGGGCGCGAAGGAATATGGCGAGGCGTGGTCCGGGGGCACACGCGAGAAGTTGCAGGACGGACTCTCGGCGGCCTACACGAAAGCCGCGGCCGATTTCGGCGGCCGCGTCGCGCGCGTGGGCGATGCCTGGCGGATCGTGCTCGATGCGAAGGATCCTCCGATCATGTTCGAGACCGACGGCAGTCACCCGTCGATCGCGGGCACGTACCTGGCGGCGTGCGTGTTCTACGAGACGTTGACAGGCAGGAGCTGTCTCGCGCTCGAAGCCGTGCGCGAAGGCCTCGACTTGAAGACCGCGGAGAAGTTGCGCACTGTGGCGCATTCGATCTTCGCGAAGTAGCGAGCGCGTTCAGGGCATCTTGGCCAGCGTCTCGAGTGCGCGTTTCGCGAGCAGCGTTCGCTGCTCGTCCTGCTCGCTGGAAGCGCACAGTCGCGCGTAGAGCGCGCGCAGGAACTGCTTGCGATTCTCGCTGCGCCGAAACATCTGCGCGTCGAAAGGCTTCGTCTGCCAGACAGCGGCCGCATCCAGCATCCAGGCCGCGCAACGCGCGTCGAAGATTTCCGGGTCGAAGACCTCGCGCGGCAAGAGCGCTTGCGCCGCGGCCGCGAGACGATCGTTCTCGCCCCAGGTATTGGGTCCCTCGAGGCCTGCCTCGAGTCCCGCGAACAAGAGCGCCGCCTGCTCGGGATCGAGGAAGTGCTTGCGCGCCAAGAACTTCGCCGCGTCGGCTGCATGCGCGATCGGATGGGCCCAGCCCTTGCCTTCGACCCAACCGCGCCTGTCGCGCTCTTCCTTCAATAGCTTCACGATCGCTCGGACGAGCGCGCGAAAGTCAGCCTCGACGAGAAACGACTGGCGTGCGTCGCGCGAGACGAGCAACGAAAGATGCAAGGCGCTGAAGGAGCGCAGGAAAACGCCGTCGCTCTCGCCCGCTCCAAGACCCTTGTGCAGGTTCGTCAGGTGCACGTGCAGCAGCTCCTTCAGATCAGCGACCGATAGACGTCCGGCTCCGATCCAGCGCGCGCTGACTTCGTAGCCGATCTCGTCGCGCAGCTCTGGGTCGGGCGACGCCGCGAACGAAGCCAGCTCAAGCGCGAGATCGTGCACGGACTTGTCCGAGGGCCAGGTACTCTCGTCGGCCAAGAGTTTCGCCCAACGCGCTTTGGGGTCTTCCGTCGTGGCTGCAGGCGGCGCTGCGCCCAGACTTGCGAACCATGCACTGGCGGCGACGAAGCAGACAAGCACCAAGAATTTTCTCATGAGTGTGTTTCGTGCCCGAAGTACGAAGTCTTCAGCGCGGATTTCGCCAAGTGAAGGAGCACTGCGCAGCAGCTGCGTCGATCCATCGAGCGACGGAGCCTGACGGTAGCCCATGCTGCGTCCCTGTCCATGGCCAAGGCGCGGTTCACGAATCTCGAACTCGGCGCGCAGCTTCGCCTTGGCCATTCACCGACGAGCGATGCGTGAGTAGTATGTCCCGCTGGTCAGGCCGCGTGGGTGTCCCACGCCCGCGGAAGTCCTTCGACCTTCATTTCTTTCTGGAGACAGCATGCGTAGTGCGATTGCAGCAGCTTGTGTCGTCGCGGCTTTGGCGTTCCAAGGCCCGATTCGCGCCGGCGACGAGCCCGGCCACTCCGAACACGGATCGGCCTTCGACACCGGCCTGCGCCAGAAGCCCTGGAAGATGACCGGCATCGGCGAATCGCATTTTGCGATCACGACGAAAGTGCCCGAGGTGCAGCAGTGGTTCGACCAAGGCAACACGCTGCTGCATTCGTTCTGGTTCGAAGAGGCGGAGCGTTCGTTTCGCTGGTGCATCAAGCTGGATCCGGACTGCGCCATGGCCTACTGGGGGCTCGCACGCTGCGGAATGAACTGGTTCGTGGCACGCGACTCTGGCAACAACGATCCCGAGCTGAAGCGTTACCGCGACTTCCTCACGGAAGCGGTACGGCGCAAGGCAAGTGTCAGCGAGCGCGAGCGTCTGTACATCGAAGCCTGGGTCGAAGCCTTCGATCCCGAGACGAAAAAGCCGGGCGACATACTTTCACGCAGGCTGCAGGAGATCTCGATCAAGTGGCCCGACGACATCGAAGCCAAGGCGCTCTACGCGTTGTTTTCGATCCGGCCGGCCGGCGCGCTCGGCACGGAAATGGTCATCCGCGAAGTGCTTGCGAAACAACCCGATCATCCCGGCGCGCACCACTACCGCATCCACAACTGGGACGGCGTCGCGACCGATCAGGGTTTGCCGAGTTGCGCGCGCTACGGCCCCGTGGCGCCGAACATCGGCCACTCCAATCACATGCCGGGGCACAACTACAGCAAGCTCGGCATGTGGCACGAGGCCGCGATCAGCATGGATTCGGCGACGCGCGTCGAGTTGCGCTACATGAACGAGCGCCTCGCGCTGCCCTTCGAGACCTGGAACTTCGCGCACAACCGCGACTATCTCTGCTACATCCAGGAGCAGCTCGGCATGGAGCAGGCTTCGCGCGAAGGAGCGCGCAGCATGCTCGCCGCGCCGCGCAATCCGACGCCCTCCAACAAGGAAGGCGACCAGACGTTCCGGTACGGACTCGAAGCGTTGGTGCGCGGCCTGGTGAAGTTCGAACGCTGGGACAAGATTCTCGAAAAGGGCTCGATCCCCTGGCGCGACAAGCCCGAGGATCAACAGCAGCGCGCCTGGGTCGAGACGCTCGCCTACATCGGTCAGGGCAAGCTGATCGACGCGCAATCCAAGCTCGACGAGTTCGAGGCCCTGATCAAGAAGGACGGCAAGTCGGGCGATGGCATCAAGAGTGCACTCGATGTCGCTGAGGGACTGCTGCGCGCGGGCGAGGGCAACCTGCTCGAAGCGACCCGACTGCTGAGCGATGCCGCAAAGATCGAGAGCGACGCGCGCAAGGCGCGCGAGTACGAGAACGATCCGCCCTCCGAAGCCTGGCCGATCAACCGCTTGTTGGGCGATGTGTACCTGGGCCGAGGCGAGAATCACCTGGCTGTCGAAGCCTTCGAGCAGTCGCTGAAGGCCGAACCCAACGACGGCTTTTCCCTTTCAGGAC
>JAYUOR010000111.1:0-2051 GCA_043760765.1 Planctomycetota bacterium
TGAACGGCACGGTCTGCGGCGCCGGCGCGGTGATTGCCGCGGCCAGCGACGTGCGCGTGGCCGCCGAGGAAGCGCGCATCGCGTTCCTGTTCACGAAAGTGGGCCTGTGCGGGGCGGACATGGGCGCCGCGTGGCTTCTGCCGCGCATCGTCGGCCTCGGACACGCCAGCGAGCTGTTGATGCTAGGCGAGTTCATCGACGCGAAGCGCGCCTATGAAATCGGCCTGTACAACAAGGTCGTGCCGCCGGCTGCGCTGGAAGCGGAAGCCGCGGCGTGGGCGGATCGCCTGGCGCGCGGACCTTCGATGGGCCTCTCGATGACCAAGCGCATGCTCAATCTCGAAGCGCACATGTCGCTGGAAGCGGCGATGCAGATGGAAGGCTGGATCCAGGCCGAGTGCATGCATCACCCCGATTATCGCGAAGCCTATGAGGCCCAGGCGGCCAAGCGCGCGCCCGATTTCACGAAGCACAACGTCGACGGCGCGAAGCGATGAATAGCGCGAACGAAATTCTCGCCCGTCTTTCCAAGGACGCGGACGAGTTCGGCCGCTTGCACGCCGCTGAGCTCTCGAAGTTGGACGAAACACAGGCGGCGAAACGCGCGCTCGAACTGCTCGGGAATGCAGGCTTCTGCGCTTGGATGGTGCCGGCCGCGTTCGGCGGGTCCGACAGCCGCGGCCTAGTCAGCGCGGGCACGATCAGCATCCGCGCCGCCTGCGCACTGCGGCATTCGCTCGCCTATCGTTCGGCGATGCTCGACGTGATGCTCGTGATGCAGGGGCTCGGATCGTTCGCGCTCACACAGGCCGCCGATTTGGGGTTCGCACGCGAACTGTTGGCGCGCGTGGCAAGCGGGAAGGCCTGCGCGGCGTTCGCGCTGACCGAGCCCGGTGCCGGATCCTCGCTCACGGATATCACATGCCGGGCCACACGCAGCGCGCAGGGCTGGCGTCTCAATGGCCACAAGACGTTCATTTCCAACGCGGGCATCGCGGACTTCTACACGGTGTTGGCGCGCACTTCTGACGATCCCGCGGCCTTCACGATGTTTTGCGTCCAGTCGCCGAACAAGGGGCTGCGTACCGAGCGCTTCGAAGTGCTCGGGCCCCATCCGATCGGCGACGTGTTTTTCGAAGACGTTGCCGTGGAACAGCGCGCGTTGCTCGGCGTCGAGGGCCGTGGATTGGAGCTTGCGCTCGCCGTGCTCGCGCGCCTGCGCAGCTCGGTCGCCGCGGCCGCCAACGGATTCGGCCGGCGCGCCTTCGACGAATCGCGGCGCCATCTCCTTACGCGACAGCAATTCGGCAAGCCGCTCGCCGCGTTCCAGGCGCTCGGATTCGACATCGCCGAGATGGACACGCGCCTGCGCGCGGCCGAGTTGCTCGTCGACGAGGCCGCGAACGCCGTCGATGCGGGCATGGATGCCACGCTTGAAGTAGCGCGCGCCAAATTGTTCGCCACGGAGAATGCCGGTTGGGTCTGCGACCGCGCCGTGCAGCACTTTGGCGGCCTGGGCGTGAAGCACGGCAGCGTCGTCGAAGCGCTCTACCGCGACGTGCGCGCCCTGCGCATCTACGAAGGTTCCAGCGAAGTTCAGAAGCTGATCCTCGCGAAAGAGCTCTTCAAAAGATCGACCTGATCAAGATCCACGACATGGCCAAGTTCCAACGACACGTTTTCGTCTGCACCAACGAGCGCTCGGCCGAAGACCCGCGCGGCTCCTGCAGTTCGCGCGGCTCGGCCAAGGTGCTCGAAGCCTTCAAGGAAAAGCTGGTCAAAGCCGGTTTCAAGCGCATCGTGCGCCCGAACAAGGCCGGCTGCCTCGACCAGTGCGCCCACGGCGTGTGTCTCGTCGTCTATCCCGAGGCGGTCTGGTATGGCGGCGTGACGCCTGCCGATGTCGACGAGATCATCGAACGCCACATCAAAGCCGGCGAGCCTGTCGCGAGACTCGTGATCCCCGACGACCAACTGACCGGACTCGAGGCGCCGCGCAGCGCCAAGCCGGCCTGATTTCAGGGCTATTTCCATGGATTCCAACGCTCGCC
>JAYUOR010000112.1:0-5096 GCA_043760765.1 Planctomycetota bacterium
GGATGCGATCGTCGGCAAGGGCTCGCCCCCGATCTCCTGGGACACCGTCCAGAGCATCGAATACGCAAACCCCGGCGACTTCGCCAAGGCGATCGAAGCTTTCAATTCTGGCCTCCTTCCCGCAGCCCAGAAACAATTTGCGGTGCTCAAGAAGGACTCGAAGCTGCGCAAGATCTTCAAGCAGCAGGTCGCCTTCGACTCGGCCTTCGCCAGCGAGCAGGAAGGCAAGTTGGACGAAGCGATCGCCGGCTACGACGACGTGATCAAGTCCTACGACAAGGGCCGCTTCCACGTGCGCGCAGCCGAGCGCATGGCGGCCTGCATGGTGGCGAAGAAGGACATCGAAGGCGCCATGAAGGCGGTCGAGGCCATCGTCGCCGGAGTGGATGCCGAGCCTGCACTTTCAGCCGCGCTTGGACTGATTCGCGCGCGCATGCTGCTCGAGCAAAAGAAGCCGGTCGATGCGAAGCGACTGTTTGCCGCCGCTGCGTTGGCTACCGGGGCGCCCGCCTGGGTCGTCTTCGAAGGCCAGCTCGGTGAAGCCACCACGATCCTCCGCGAAGGCAACGCCACGGACGCCGAGCTGCGTTTGCGGACCCTGACCAAGGCCGACGCGTCCCACCACGTGCTCGCCGGTGCGTGGAATGGTCTTGGAGATATCATCTCCCAGCGCGGCCGGGACAAGAAGGACATCGATCAACTGCTCGACGCGCTGTACTGCTATCTGCGCGGGACGACGGTTTACGCTCCCCTGGCCGGAGACCCCAGCGACGAGTACGAACGCGCGTTGGCCGGTTCCTGGCTGTGCTTTGGTTATGTTGCGGACCTTGAGCCGAACAAAGAGACCAAGGCGGGCCACCGAGCGAAGGCCGAAAGCTGTAAGGCTGCGCTCAAGAAGGAATTCCCTTTCTCGCGCTACCTCGAGCTCAAATAATCTCACTGATCCCACCACTCATCCTCCCCCCTGAACGCCCCCGAAGTCTGATGAAAAATCTGCGCTATCTGATGATCACGGCCCTGACCGCCGTCGTCCTGTCCCTTTCCGCCCTGCCTGCGCTCGCGCAGGAAGTGGCGGGGCACAAAAACAAGACGATGCTCGATTTGTTCGAGGCAACGGGCGCCGTCGGCTGGATGCTCGTGGCCTGCTCGGTCGCGGGCACGGCACTTGTGATCGAGCACTCGATCAACCTTCGCCGTGTGAAACTCGCTCCGCCCGATTTCACGGGTGAGGTCGAGGCCTTGATCAACGAGGAGAAGTTCGACGAGGCGATCGAATTGTGCAACGAAGAGGCCGGCTACTTCGCGACGATTGCCGGTGCCTCCTTGCGCATGCGTCACGCAGGGTACGAGCACATGATCGACGGCCTTGAAATGGCCGCGCAGGAAGAGGCCTTCAAGCTGAACGCGAAAATCTCCTACCTCTCTCTGATCGGAAACGTCGCCCCGCTGCTGGGCCTGCTGGGCACGGTGACCGGGATGATCGCGTCCTTCCAGGAAATCGAGCGACTCAAGTCCCCGACCCCCGGTGACCTTGCTAAGGGTGTGTACGAATCACTTGTGAACACGACCATGGGTCTGTTCACCGCCATCATCTTCTTGACCCTGTATTTCGTGTTCAAGAACAAGGTCACAAAAATGACCCTGTCCATGAACCTGCAAGCGGTCGACATGCTGAAGAATCTGGCGACCGGCTCCAAGGCGCACTAGAGACTTCCTGAAGAGAAGAGGCAACAAGAACCATGGCACGTAGAGTCGCACCGGCGGTCAAGGAAGAGGTCAGCTGCAACCTGATCGCCATGATCGACATCATGTTCCTATTGCTGCTCTTCTTCATGCTGGGTGCGGACATGTCCCAGCGCGAGCTGGCCGAAGTCGTGCTGCCCAATGCCGACCAGGTCGAGCAGCAGAAGAAGGAAAAGTCGGACACCGACGAGTTCCGCACCACGGTCAACGTCAGTCACAGGCCCGACGAAGCGTCCTTCCGTTGCCCCATCAACGCAAAGGGTGGAGTCTGCCGTGAGCTTGATCACTGGATCTACATCGTCCGCTCCGAGGAGTTTACGATGGATACGATCAATGCTCAGGTGAAGATGCTCGCGGAGGCCGCCATGGACTCGGAGGTCCACCCCGTCGCGGGGAAGCGCATGTCGAAGCGCAAGATCCACGTGCGGGCCGACAAGTTCGCGCCGTACGGGCACATCCAGCAGTTGATCACGCTGTGTGGAACGGCCGGCATCTACATGATTGAAGTTGCTGCGGCCAGACCGCCCGAAGAGAAGAAACAATGACTCACACAACGGAGCAAAGACATGGCTGGCGGCGGTAGTGACGAAGACAACCCAGTAGGGATCAATGTCGTCGCGATGGTCGACGTGATCTTCTGCTTGTGCCTGTTCTACATGTGCTCCTTCAAGTTCAAGCAACTTGAAGGCAAGTTCGACTCATGGCTGCCCTTGGACAAGGGCACAGCCGGCGTGGCCCCTGACCAAGGGAAGATCCAAGAGATTCGAGTTGCCATGTTCTGGAACCCCGATCTGCAAGTGACTGTCCGGAAGTTTCTGACGCGCACCGTCGAAAACGACGAGGAGCTGCAGACTTTCATCCGTGACCAGCACGCCGACAACTTGCGACTGGGCCGCAATGACGTGCCCGTGATCGTCGACGCGGAGGCAAAGGTTCCCTGGCACGAAGTCATCACCGTGATCAACTTGGCCAAACGCGAGAAGATCGAGAAGATCGAATTCGCGCTCGGAATGCCTCCCACGGGCAAGTGAGTGCGCCTCACGGTTACCGGCGCCCATGAACGACGCGCAGCAAGAAGCCAAGCGTCCGCGCAGGGCATTTCTCGAACCAGCTCCGCAGGTGCCTTTCCTGAAAACTCGGGAGGGCCGCCTGATCGTGGGGTTGGGGTTGCTTTGCGTCATGTGCGGCGTAGCTGCGTTCGTTCAATATCAACGCACGCAAGCCATTGTCGAGCGCGCCACGGCCGAACGCCTGCGGGCGGAGGCCGAAGCGGCGGCAGTGCCCGAAGTTTCGCTAGATGAGCAATTGGCCCAGAAGCGGGCGGCGCTGACGACGAGTTACGAGGGGGCCTTCGCGGACAGCGCAAACGGCGACGGATTCCTGGAAACCGCCGGTTACGGCAAGCTGGTCGAGCTGCTCGCCGGGATGACTCCGGAAGCGACGTCGACGAAGGCTGTGGACTACCTCGATTATCCCAAGCTGGTCGCACAGCCCGACCTTTACCGCGGCGAGTTCTTGCGCGTGCGCGGACTGATCGGCGGGATTCACGCGGTCAAACTCGAGCGCCCTGTGCACGAAATCACAGATGTGTGGCGCGGGACGATTGCCCAGCCCAATGGCGATGAAACGGTCGTGTTCGATTTCATCGGCGTGCCGCCCGATTTCGAGTCGCAGCGCACGGTGCTCGAGGTCGACGGGTTGCTCTACCGCATCGTCGGCTACGAGAGCCAGACACACGTGCAGCGCAGCGCACCGTACCTGCTCGCGCGCAGCATTCGTAAGATCGAAGCTGCGAGCCCGAGTGGTGACAGGTCGAAGCTCGTGGCCATCTTGATGGGCCTACTCGCTATCGGCGGGTATCTGCTGCTCCGCACAACCTTGCGAGGTCGCAAGGAACCGTTCCAGGGGCGTTCGCGCCTAAAGTCCATGTATCTCGAGCGACAGCGCGCCCAGCGCGAAGATCAGCGCTGAGATCCCAATCCCCAGAAGGGGCCCACCCATGTCAACCTGCGAGAAGTGCGGAACGGAATTCAAACCCCAAGCCACTGGGGAGGTGGTTTCTACCCGTGTGCTTTGCCCTGCCTGTGCTGCGGCACGGGCAGCGGAAAAGATGCGCGCGAAGTCACCCGCTTCCAGCGCAGCGAGTCGGGCTCCGAGTGCTGCTGCCACGCCCGCACGGCCCGCCTCCGCCGTCAGGCCGGCGAGCGCCGTCAGTCCGGCGAGCGCCGCTCAGGCACCCGCCAGGCCGGCGGCATCCGTCAAGCCTGTTTCGCGAGCGCAAGCCACCGACGAGCAGGCTCAGGGGGGCGGCGAGCGCAGGCGTTCCCTTGGCACAGCCGAGCGCGAAAAGAAAACCATGATGATCGCCTGGATCGTCACTGGCGTACTCGCGTTGGGAGCGGCGCTTGTCGTCACGATCGTCGTTCGGAAAAACAACGGGATACGCGACGCCGAGCAGGCGGCGCTCAAGGAGCAAACCCGCATCATCGACAAGGTGCGCAGTCTCAGCGTGAGCGGCAAGCGCGAGGACGCCGAGGAACTGATCGTCTTCGTCGAGTCGGAGAAGCTGAAGTGGCAGAACGCGGACAACGCTTCCGAGATCACCACGATGAATGCCAAGGCGTTGAATCTGATCGAGCGTGAGAAGCTGCGCGCGGGGAAACTCCAGAGCATGGAGGCAATCGAGAAACAACTGGCGCAGCTCGATCAGCTCACGCCCGAGAAGATTGCCGAGCTGCGGCGTGCCTTGGTTGATCTCGATGCCGGCGCCGAGACCATGGGCGTCGAGTTCCTGGCGAAAATCAGCAAGGCACGCGCGGACCTCAACCTTGCCTACGTCAAGAGTTTGCATGCGGACGCCAAGGCATTCGCGGCAGCGAATCCCGATCAGGCCAGCATTGCGCTCGGTCGTTACACGAAAGCCGAAGACGAAATCCTCAAGCTCTTCGACGATGCAGTGAAGACTCGCAACAAGGAGCTTCGCGCCATCTACGAACCGCACTTCCGCGACGTCATCAAGGAGTCCGACGAACTCGTCACGGCAACTTTCACGCCGGAGGCGATCGAGAAGGCACCCTGGAAACTGCTGCTCACTGGTGAGCAGGCCGGCTTCTGGAACGCCGTCACGGCCCAGGGTTTCGCTCACCGGCTGGAAAACGGCGTGCTGTCGATGGTTGGGCCGGACGCCAATGCAAAAGGGCAGGGCCTGATCTCGATCGGCGACCGCGAACAATGGCGCGACTTCGTGCTCGACATGCAGTTCACGTTGGAAAGCGGCGAGTTCGAGCTCTACCCGCGCATCGGCCAACGCGCCGACAGCACCGTGCCGATGCTCAAGTTCTCAACCTCGGGCA
>JAYUOR010000113.1:0-5090 GCA_043760765.1 Planctomycetota bacterium
GTGAAGCGAGAGCCGGCAGCCGTGCTGGAATCCGCGCTGCTCAGCGGAATCGTGCGCGCCGCCGACCAGCAACCGATGCGCAAGTTCAGCGTGATCCTGTTGCGCGAGTTGGAATTGCCGAACAGCGCCGCCCCGCGTTCGAGCGCTGTCCAAGATCCGGCCGGCCACTTCGAATTCCACGCTCTGGAGGCCGGCAGCTGGACGGTGTTCGTGCGCGCGGAGGGCTACGCGCTGTGGACTCGCGAGCACGTCGCGATCGGGGGCGCGAACGTCGCGCTCGACGTCGTCCTGGAGCGCGGCGCTGGTCTGTCGGGCCGCGTGCTCGATGCGGCAAGCGGCGCGGCGCTCGCCGGGGTCGTGCTGATCTCGGAGAGCGACCTGCCCGGATCGCTGTTGCCCTTCGAGTGCAACGAGAGCCCGCACAATCCTGCGGCGCTCGTGCTTTCGGATGCGGACGGCCGCTTCCATTTCGAACATCTGGCGCGGCGCTCGACGGTCGTGCGCGCGGTCAAGTCCGGATTCGCTCCCCAATGGAGCGCCGCGTTGCTGCCCGGCGCGACCAGCGCTGAGCTCACGCTCGAACTCGCCGCGGGTGGCAGCATCAGCGGCCGCGTGGAGCGCGAGGACGGTTCAGCATGGAGGGCCACCGGCATTGTGGCGATGCCGCAGCGCGCGGTGTTCGCGCTTCCGCGGCGATCCTACGGCTGGGCTGTGACCGCCGCCGATGGCAGCTACCGCATCGACGACCTGCCTGCCGGCGACTGTGTCGTCGTGCATGTCGAGACCACGCGCGAGTCGGAGCAGACGAAGGCCCGGGAGCCGGGCCGCGAAATGCGCGACTCGACCGTTCGCCCAGGCTCCACTCAGACCGTGAACTTCCTCGCGACGCCGTCGGGTTCGCGCCTGGCCGGCCGCGTGCTGCGCGCGGATCACAGCCCCATGGCCGCCGCGAAGATTTCGATCATGCCGCTGCACTCGATGGCTTCGGATTCCACGGGCGTGCACGGCGGTTGGCGTTCGCAGCTGTGCGGCCCCGATGGCGCGTTCGAGTTCACGGACGTGTTGCCCGGCAGCTATGAAATCTATCTCGGCGTTCGCACGCCGATGGACGTCGTGCTCGTCGACACGCTCGAAGTCACCAAGGAAAGCAACGTCGCTCACGATGTGCTCGCAGCTGGCGGAGAAATCTCCGGCAGCGTGCGCAGCGCCGCCGACTCGCAGCCCGTCAGCTTCGCGGCGATCGTCGTCGAACGCGAGGCACCCTCGGGCGAATGCAGTTTTGTCGCCAAGGTGTTCAGCGACGACGACGGGGCGTGGCGCGTGCTGCATCTGACGGACGGCCGTTACCGGGTGCGCGCGTATGGAGTGCGCGGATTGAGCTTCGCGGGCCGCGACGGTATCGACGTGCAGAGCGGCGAACCGCCGCCCGCGATCGCCTTCGAACTCGCAGCCGGCAGTGCGATCGCAGTGACGGTTTTTGACCAACGCGGCGCGCCGCTCGCCGGAGCTAAAATCTCCTTGTTCGATGCGAATGGAAGCGAGTTTCAGCCGGTCGAATTCCTGCGCACGGACGCGCAGGGCCGCTGCAAGCTCGAGGGACTGCCCGCGGGACGCACGCGCGTCTTGGTGGCGGCGCCGGACGGGACAGCGCTCGAACATTGGATCGATGCGCGTCCTTTGGAACCGCTCGAGCTGGAACTGCGCTTTGGCGCAGGAAAATAGAATGCGCGAAGGATCCAGTCATCACGCGACACGAACGTGTGGGCTGAACGAAGCCTGAGCCGGTTGTGCCCGGCCGGCCTTGAGCCCACGACCAACTTCCGAAGTCCGAATCCCCAAGAACCAAGACCATGACACGCACGAGCCTTGCCACGATCCTGATCGCCTCCGTTGCCGGTGCCGCTGCCGGCATGCTGACCTCCTCGCTGTGGCCCAAGGGCAGTATCGATTCGCCGGTAGTGGCCGCCTCCGACGATGGGCGCGTTGCGAAACTCGAGCAGCAGAACGCCGACTTGCAGCGCGCGATCGCGGACCTGCGCGACGGACAGGCCTTGCTGGCAAGCAGCGCCGATCGAACGGCCGTGCGCGCGGAGCCCGTGGCAACGAACGGAGCCAGCCTGCAGACAGCGGCGCCGGCGACGGGGGCCGGGGCGACGACTGCCGTAGAGGAAGCCAAGTTGACCCTGGAGTCCGCGCTTGCGCAGTTGATGGATCCCGATGCCAACTACGCCGATCGGATCAAAGTCTGGGAGCAGGTTGTCAAGGCCGGTTTGCTCGATCAAGTCGTGAACGCGATGGAGCAGCGCGCCGAGCGTGAGCCCAACAATCCCGCGCTGCGCGTCGACCTTGGCAACGCGTACCTGCAGCAGCTCTTCGCGGGCAACCTGATGAAGCGAGGCTACTGGGGCACCAAGGCCGACGAAGCATTCGATGCCGCGCTCAAGCTCGATCCGCAGCACTGGGAGGCGCGCTTCACCAAGGCCGTTTCGCTCTCGAACTGGCCGGCGTTCACCGGCAAACAAAGTCTGGCGATCACCGAATTCGAAACGCTGATCGGCCAGCAGAATGCCGGTCCCAAGAAACCCGATCACGCCAAGACCTATCTGTACCTGGGCAACATGTACCAGGCCTCCGGATCGATGGCCAAGGCCGTCGAGGCGTGGCAGAAGGGTGCCGACCTGTTCCCGGAGGATGTGGCGCTGAAGCAACAGATTGCGAGCGCCGGCAGCCACTGAGCGCTCCGGGTCTCGCGCCGACGCGCAGGCGACAAGCATGTTTTTCCGAGCGAGCCCGCGGACGGGTTGAAGTCCGCGGCGACGCCTGACGAAATCTGAACGCGATCGTGCGGTTTCGCCCGTGAAGGTGTTGCAATGCGACTGTGGAGCGCGTCTGCTCTCGGCCTGCGTGCCGCTGCTTTCGCGAATGGGACAAAGCCTCGTACTGGTCGATGATCCGCGCCATGCGGCGAAGCTCGTCGTCGACGAAATTGACGAACTCAGCCGCCAGGCTCGCGGACGGAACAAGCCGCTGGTGCTCGGCCTCGCGACAGGACGAACGCCGATAGCGGTCTACGACGAGATCGTAAGGCGCGTCGAGGCCGGCTTGCTCGAGCTCGAGGGCGCGATCGCTTTCAACCTGGACGAGTACTGCGGCCTCGAGCCGGGCGATCCGCGTTCGTTTGCCGCGTGGATGCGCGCGAAACTTTTCGATCGCCTGAGCTGGCCTGCCGCACGCGTGCACATTCCCTCGGGCAACATCGCTGCAAGCGAGCGCGAACGACATTGCGCGGAGTACGAGGTCGCGATCCGGGCCGCGGGCGGGATCGACCTTCAGTTGCTCGGCTTGGGCCGCAATGGACACATCGGCTTCAACGAACCGGGCAGTCCGCGCGAGTCGCGCACGCGCTGCGTCGAGCTCGCGCGCGAGACGCTCGCCGACGCGGCGGCCGAGTTCGGCGGGGGAGCCGTGCCGCGCTTCGCGCTGACCATGGGCATCGGCACGATCATGGATGCTAGGCGCGTGCGCCTGCTCGCTTTCGGGGAGAAGAAGCAGCCGGCCCTGCGCCGGGCGCTCACGCCGCCCGCTGACACACAGCTTCCGGCGAGTTTTTTGCTGCAGCATCCCGACGCGCGATTTTTCGTCGATGCCGCGGCGCTCGGTCCAGATCGGTCCGGGCTAGGTTTTCAAAGCGTCTGAAAGCCGGCCTGCGCCTGGTGCGGACTTACTCGTAGATCAGCACGGCCGCGCGGCGCTTCGCGAAGCCTTCGAGCTCAGCGCGCCAGCCGGCTTCGATTTCCTGGGGCGATCTGCCGGCGCGCAGTGCGTCGAAGACGCTCAGTGTGCCCCAGTGGATGGCGAGCGTGCGCTCGGGTTCGAATTCGAGCTTGTCGCCATAGAGCTTCTGTAGCGTGCACAACAATGTGATTGCCGTGCGCAGCGGCCGGAACGCGCGCAGATCGGTGACGTGCAACTGCACGCCGTGCAAGTGCTTGTCCAGGAACTTGCCGTAGCGCGGCGTGTAGTGCACTTCGCGAAAGGTCACACCCGGCAGCGCGGCCTTTTCCAGCGCCTGTTGAAATGCATGCGCGTCGACGAACTCCGCGGCCAGTGTCTCGAAGGGCGCGGTCCAGCCCACGCCTTCGTTCACGTTTTTCATGATGCCGCCGATCATTCCGGTGGCGATGTAGACGTGTGCGGAGATCGCGTGCGGGATGTGCGGCGAAGTCGGGACCCATTCCAAGCCGGTGTCCTCAAAGATCATCGAACGCCGCCAGCCGCGCATCGCGACCACATGCAGATCGACGTCGATCGATAATTCGCGTTGGAAGAAGCGCGCGATTTCGCCGACGGTCATGCCGTGCGAGACGGGCATCGGCCCGTAGCCGATGAAACTTTGCCAGCGTTCTTCTCGCAGCGGCCCCTCGAAAAGGGTTCCTCCGATCGGATTGGGCCGGTCGAGGACGTAGAGCGGTTTATGCGCCTTGCCCGCGGCGCGCATCACCTCGCCCAGGGTCGAGATGTAGGTGTACGTCCGCGAGCCGACGTCCTGAATGTCGAACAGCAGGACATCGATGCGCTCGAGCGCCGCCGCGGACGGTTGTTTGTGGTCGCCGTAGAGACTCTCGACAGGAATTCCCGTGGACGCGTCGATGCTGTCGACGACTTTTTCGCCGGCGGGAGCGTCGCCGCGGACTCCATGTTCGGGCGAAAAAAGCTGCACGAGTTTCCAGCGCGCGTCGCGGGCCAAGAGATCGGCGGTCGCCACCAGTCGCGAATCGACCCCGGATGGGTTCGTTACCAAGCCCAGCCGCTTGCCGTCCAAACCCGCAGCGCCATCGGCAAGCAGGACTTCGATTCCCAAGGCCACGTGTGCAGCCTGCGCGGGCGGCGCAACGAGCGGGGTAGATTTCTGTGCTTGCGCGTCGCCGGACGCCGCGCACAGCACAAGCAGCGCAATCGCAAGCCCGGCCGCGATCCTCACGCGCCGTCGTCCAGGACTTCGGCGATCACGTAGGTGCCGCTCTTGGGGTCGCGCCGCAGCGTGATCAGTCGATTGGCCTGTGCGTCCTCGAGCAGCCGCGAGAACGAGG
>JAYUOR010000114.1:0-5081 GCA_043760765.1 Planctomycetota bacterium
CAATGGATCTGTTATTCCGTGACAGAGCCTAAGGGCGCCCCGACCTACTCCTGCTCGAAGCGCTCGAGTTCGAGGATCGACTCCATGGCGCGATTCAGGTTGTGACCGGCGATGCTGTCAGCGAGGGCCTTCAGCAGCGGCGAATGTTCGAGCCGCGCGGCGCAAATCCGCGCGCCCATGATGCCGAGCGGAATGACGGCCAATCCGACGCTCAGATTGAGCGCAATCACGCTGCTGCCGAGTTGGGCATAGAGATCGAGGTCCAAGAGTCCAAAGGCCGCGACGATCGCAAGCGGTGTCCACAAAAGCGGCGCGAAGAGCAGGGTCCACTGCGTGCTGCGGATCATTCGCGCGCGCAGCTGTGCGATTCGGCGCTGGATCTCCAGCACCGGCTCGCTGTAGTCCAGGCGCAGACTGGCCGAGAATTGCGCGACATTCTCAGCGAAGAGCAGCAGTGCGGCGAATTCGAGCACGACCGCCGGCAGGGCAAATTTCGCGATCGAGTAGTGACTTTTCAGGAACCAGGCGACCAGCAGGACGGCGATCACACCGCCGAGCAGCTCGAAGAAGAGCGCGAGGCTGTGAAAGCGCAGCGCTCGCTTCGCCTTGCCGAGCTTGAGCTCGCGCGTCGCGCAAAGCGCGCGTTCCTCGACGACTTCCAGCCGCCGGTCGAGTTCGCGCCACGCATCCTTGAGTTCATCGATTTCCATGGGTTCCTTGCTCTCTTTTCAGCGGTATTCGCTGCTCGGCATTTCCTGTTGGATGCGGCGCTTCAAGCGATGAAGCTTCGTCGCCACGTTGGTCTCGCTCAGCCCGAGCACCAGGGCGATCTCGCGATAGCTCTGCTCTTCGAGGTACAGGAAGAGCAGCGCGCGATTTAGCGCGTCGAGCTTGCGGATGAATTTCTGCAGCTGGAGCACGCGCTCGTCGTCGGCCTGCGCGAAACCTTTTTCGTCGATCGGATCGGCCAGCTCGTCGTCCAGCGGCGCCGCATACCGCTCGCGTACGTTCGCGCTACGCGCGAACGAGATCGCGACATTCAACGCCACTCGGTACATCCAAGTCGCGAATGGCCGGCTCGCGTCGTAGCGCGGGAACGCGCGCCACAACTGCGCGCGGATCTCCTGCTCGAGATCGCGGCGATCCTCGGCGTGCCCGCAGTACATCGCCGCGACCTTGAACACGATCTTGCGATGCTGCTCAAGCAGCGTCTCGAAGCGGTCCTGGGGTGAGTCGCGCTGCATGGCCCCATGATTCGCCCCTGAGCGGTGAAAATCACGCTGAGCGGGACTGCCTCGCATGGTTGTGCTTGATTTCGCGCTCGAAGCGAACCGCGCCTCCGGCGCGAATCGGGCGCAGCCATGCGGGGCAGTTTCACGTCGAAGCACCGGCGGCCCAACGCTCCCTGTCCATCGACGCGAGGGCTCACAGCCCCCTTCCTGACCTCGAAAATGCCGTTTTCGCCTTCTGTTAGGGTATCCCGACCGGGGATGGTGGCCCTGGCCGCCATGTACATCCCCCTGCGGGTCCACAGCCACCATTCCCTGCTCACCGGCGTCGACTCGCCGGCGGCGCTGCTCGAGCGCGCGCGCGAGTTGGGGCTTCCGGCGCTGGCATTGTGCGACGTCGACACGCTCTCCGGATTGGTCGACTTTCTGCGCGCGGCGGAACGTCAACGCGCGGAGGATCCCAAGCGAGCCGTGCGCGCGATCGTCGGTGCGGAAATCTCCGATCCCTGCGGTGGCGAAGGACGCGTCGTAGCCCTCGTCGCGAGCGAGCGAGGCTACGGAAATCTCTGTCGCGTGCTCACCGCGCGCCACCTTGGGCCGGGACTTGGCCGCGAAGGCGCTTTGATCGGCGACGACGCGCGTGGGCGCGGCGCGGAAACTTTCCGTCGCGTCGATGCGCTGGTGCGCTGGCACGAAGGCTTGTTCCTGCTGGTCGATCATCCGCGCTTGCTGATTGCACTGCACGGGCGCATTCCTGCACGCCAATTGTTCGCGGCGATCTCGACCGCGGCGTTGGTTGCCGCGCGCAAGCATTCGCAGGCGGCGGCGAGCGCGGTGCCGACGATTCGCAACACGCACCTCGATCCCCTGCCGCGGCGAGCGCGCGACGAGGACGACGGTTCGGAATCGTCCGACGATATCGGCTTCGACGTTCCGAAAACGCCGCCGCCCCAGGCGCCGTGCAGCGCGCTCGAATTGATCGAAGCCGCGCGCGCGATTGGTTGCGCGCTCATCGCGGCGCCCGACGTGTATTACGCACGCGCGAGCGGTCACGCCGACCACAGAGTGCGCGCGGCGATCAAGCACAACGCGTTGGTCCACGATCTGCCGACGTCCTGGCTCGCGCATGAACCGGCGCACTTGGGAAGCTTCGAGGAACTCGCGGCGTTGTACGCGGAAATCCCCGACGTTCCAGGGGCCTGGCCGGTCAACGCGAGCGCGAATCCCGGCGTTTCCGCGCTGCTGCTGCGCACGCGCGCGCTGGCGAGTCATTGCGATTGGCGGCCGCCGCTCGATCGTGTCGTGTTCCCGAAGATCGAATGCGCACGCGACGAAAGCGCCTATTCGCGGCTGTGTTCGCTGGCCTTCGACGGCGCGCGCATTCGCTACCGGCCGCTCAAGCCCGAAGTGGTGCGCCGGCTCGACTACGAACTTTCGGCGATCGAGAGTCTAGGGTTTTCGCCGTACTTTTTGCTGGTCCACCAGATCGCGCAGTTCGCGCGCTCACGTTCGATCCCCTGCGTCGGCCGCGGCTCGGCGGCGGACAGCCTGGTGTCTTATTGCCTGGAGTTGACCGACGCCGATCCGCTGCGCTATCGCCTGCCCTTCGAGCGTTTCCTCAATCCGACGCGCAAGGATCGGCCCGACATCGACCTCGATTTCTGCTGGCGACGGCGCGACGAAGTTTTGGAGTTTGTCTATCAGGCTTTCGGACCACAGCGCACGGCGATGATCTGCACGTTGAACACCTTCGGGCTGCGCGCGGCGTTCCGCGATGCCGCGCTGGTGCACGGCCTGCCGCCGGCGGAGATCAATCGCTGGTCACGGCGCCTGCCCTGGCATCCGGCCGTGAACGACGACGCGCCGCTCGTGGATACCAACGGAACGCACGTCGCGCTACCCGCGGAGCTGCAGCGCAACATCCTGGTGCGCTCGCTGTGTTCGGTGCCCGAATGCCGCAGTTTTCCGCTGGCGGATCCGCGCTGGCAGACGGCGCTGCGCGCGGGTGCGCGGCTGTTCGCCACGCCGCGTCACTTCGGCGTGCACCCCGGCGGCGTGGTCGTGGCGCCCAGCGACATCACCGATTTCATCGCCTGTCAGCGCTCGCGAAAGGGCGTGGTCGTGACGCAGCTCGACAAGGATGCGATCGAAGCCATCGGCCTGGTCAAGATGGACCTGCTCGGCAATCGCGCGCTGTCCGTGCTCGATGACTGTGTGAAGGCGCTCGCCGCGCGCGGCGTCGAAGTCGATTTGGCAAAGATTCCCGAGGACGACGAAGCGACGGCGCAATTGCTCGGCAGCGGCCGCACGCTCGGTTGTTTCCAGGTCGAGTCGCCTGGCATGCGCCATCTGCTGCAGCAGATCGGATCGCGTTGCATGGACGACGTGATCCAAGCCGTAGCGCTGATCCGCCCCGGCCCGGCGAGCTCGGGCATGAAGGACGCCTTCGTGCGCCGCTATCGCAAGCTCGAGGAACCGCGCGCGCCGCATCCGTCGCTGACCGATCTGTTGTGGGACACGCAGGGCGTGATGCTCTACCAGGAAGACGTGATGCAGGTCGCGTCGCGATTGGGTGGCATGGATCTCGCGCAGGCCGATCGTTTGCGGCGCGCGCTGCAGAAACATCGCAGTCAGCAGCTCGACGAATTGCGCGAACAGTTTTTCCAGGGCGCGAGGCAGAACGGCATCGAAGACACAGACATCCGCCGAGTCTGGGACCTGATCTCCAACTTCGCATCCTTCGGCTTCTGCAAGGCGCACGCGGTGACTTACGGCCGCATCGCCTATCGCGCTGTGTACTTGAAAGCGCACCATCCCGCCGTGTACCTCGCGGCGTTCCTGGCCAACGACACCGGTTATTACGAGCGGCGCGTCTACGTCGAGGAAGCGCGGCGCCTGGGCGTGCCGATCCTGGGCCCCGACGTCAACAAGAGTGCGCGCGCGCATGCGATCGAATGGAACGGCGACGTGCCGTGTTTGCGCACGGGTCTGGGCGAAGTGAAGGGTTTTTCCAGCGCGACCCTGGAGCGCCTGGTCGAGCAGCGCGCGCGCGGCGGACCGTTTTTGTCGCTGCCCGATTTCCTCGAGCGCACGCGCGCACAAAGCGACGAGTGCACGCAATTGATCCAGTGCGGCGCTTTCGATTCCTACGACCGCACGCGGCCGGAATTGTTATGGCGCTTGCATCTCTTGCTCGCGCCGGCGCGCCGCGTGCCGCGCGGCGAGTCGCTGTCCACACGCGAACTGTCGGCCTGCCGCGCGACGCCGGCTTCGCGCGAGGACGAAGCTCTCGCCGCCGCGCGCGCGCGCACGCCGGGTTGGACGCGAACGAATCTCACGCTCGGAGCGCTGAAGCTCGCGCCCGGAAAATCCGTCGGCCTTTTCGGCGCTTTGGAAGTCGGCGCGCCTGCGTTGCCGACGCTGCGCGACCTCGCTCCCACCGAACGCGGTCTGGTGGAGCATTCGATCCTGGGTTTCGCCATCCGCGCGCATTCGGTCGTGCTGTTCCCCTGCGCCGGCGAAGCACGCCGCGTAGAGGCGCGCAAGACGGCTCCGCCGCGCCAGCCGTGCGTTCAAATCGCGCGCTTCGTGCACGGCCGCATCTCGCTGTGCGGCTGGCTCTCCGCTTCGCGCCGCACGCGCACTTCGCGCGGCGAATGGATGCGCTTTTTGACCCTGGAAGACGAGAGCGGCATCGCCGAAGTCGTCGTCTTCCCCGACGTTTACGCCCGCGACGGCCACCTGCTCGTCGACCAGGGCCCGTTCCTGGTCAGCGGCATCGCCGAGGACCAGATGGGCGCAGTGACCTTGCACGCCGAACGCATCTGGTAGGTGCCCGGTGATCCACCGGCG
>JAYUOR010000115.1:0-5081 GCA_043760765.1 Planctomycetota bacterium
GATGGGGCCGGTCCAAGCTGAGGCCCATGGCGGCGCGCGGGAGATCCGGTACGAACCAGCCCCGTCGTCGCTATCCTCTTCGGACTCACTCCACATGGATCTCCGCCAGCTGTTCCAGCCCAGCGATCTCATTCTGGGCTTCGCTCCCAACGACAAGTGGGATGCCATTCGCCAGTTGGTCGTGCATCTCGCGACCAGCGGACGCTTTTCCGCCGAGATCGGCGAGCGCGTGTGCGAACAGGTGCTATCTCGCGAGCGCTCGATGTCGACCGGCATGGAACGCGGCATCGCGATTCCGCACGCAGCTGTGGACGAGGTGGCCAAGGTCACCGCCTGCATGGGCATCGTGCAACGCGAAGGAGGTCTCGCTTTCGAAAGCATCGATGGGCAGCCGGCCAGGTTGGTTGTGCTGCTGGTGATCCCCCGCGCGCACAAGTTGCTGCACATTCGGACGCTGGCTGACGTGGCGCGCGTGCTGGGCAACGATCGTGTGCGCGAGGTGCTGGTTGCCGCCAGCGAGCCAAAGCAGGCCTGGGAAGCGCTCGGCGCGGCCGAGCCGGCGCGCTGAAGCCGGCGCCGAACTTCGACCGCGGCAGCGCTGCAGGAGTCGTCATTCGTAACCTCGCGCTTCGCCGCTGTGTGCTGCTGGCCGCCGCGGCGTTCGTCGGTGCGGGTGGTATTGCGGGCGAGGCCATCCAGCTTTCGACCTCCGGTCTAGCGCTCGGCTTTGGAAGCGCGAGCGCCCTTGGACTGGCCGTTTTCGTCGCGGGTTATGCCGTCGGTTCATGGCGTGCCGGCCGATTCGCGGGCAGCGACCGGCGTTGGCTCGTGGCCGTAGGCGCGCTTTCGTTGCTGCTGCCTTGGATCGGCGTGCGCGCGATCCTGTTCGCTTCGGCCGCCGGATGGTCGACGCCCGTCGCCGGTGCGATCGCAGCGGCGGCGCTCGCCTTCAGCGCTGCCGTGCAGGGCGCGCTGCTTCCCGCGTTGTTGCGCATCGACGAGCATCTCTCTAATTCGCGCGGAGTCGCGCTCGTTTTCGCCTCGAATCTTGCCGGCAGTGTCCTGGGCGCGCGCCTGATCGGTTTCGAGCTCGTCGCGCAGTTTGGCCGCGGCGAGGCGGCGATCGCGGCCGGAGCGACCGCGGCGCTGGGAGCGTGGATCGCCGCCGCATGGGCGCCGGCACAGGCTGCTCTCCCAGTTGCCGCTGCTCGTGCGCCGGCCGCGGACCTGTCGCGATTTCAGGCCGCGCTTCTCGCCGGCCTCGCAACGGCGTGGATGATCGCGCTGGAGTGGATCGGACTGCGCCACGCGCTTCTGTGGCTGGAGAGTCAGCAGGCGAGCTTGAGCGCCGTGCTTTCGGCGAGCCTCACGGCGCTGGCGATCGGTGCACTGCTTGCGTTGATCCTGCCGCGCGGACGCGCGGGCCTCTTCGTATTGATCCCCTGCATGCTCGCGGGCACCTGGTGGATCGCAAGCGCAGCGACCTTCGTCCACGCGCACAGCGCCGGCTCGCGCTACCTTTTCGCGCTCGGCCTGCTCGGGCCCTCGCTGGTCGCCTTCGGCGCCTGGATTCCCATGCTTTATCGCGCGAGCTCCGGCGAGGTCGGCGCGCGACTCGGCGATCTGCTGTTGCACGAGGCGTGGGGCGCGCTGATCGGAGCCGCGCTCGCCCACGCGCTGCTCGTGCCGAAGTTTGGGCTCGCCGGCGCGCTGGCAGGATTGGCCCTGCTCGGCGCGGCGTTGGCCTGGATCGTGTCGTTGCGTTCGCGGCCGGCGCTGAAGGCCCGAGTGCCGATCGCGCTCTTTTCGATCGGCATTTCGATGCTACTTGCGCGCGCGGATGAGCCCGCGCTGGCTTCACCGTTGTACATCGATCCAGCGCTCGTCGTGCGCTCCTTCGCTGAGGACGCGCAGTTCGCCGTCGGAGTCGTGGACGACGGGATTCAAGGCGAGCGCACGCTGTTGACCGATCGATTCCGCGCCGCCGGCACCGGCCGCGACTACGCGTACATGCGCGCGTTAGGGCACCTGCCGGTCTTGCTGCATCCCGCGCCCAAACGCGTCGCGGTCATGTGTCTGGGCACGGGCACCACGCTCGGTGCCGTGTTTTTGCACGATGAGGTCGAGCAGATCGACGTGCTCGAGATTTCGCCCGCGGTCGTCGAAGCGGCGCCGTGGTTCCTGGCCGTCAATCACGGTGCGTTGCAGCCTGCCGCCGTAGCGCGTGTTCACGTGCGCAGCGGCGATGGCCGGCGTTTGCTTGCCGATTCGGCGGGCGTCTACGACGTCGTGACCATGGAACCGTTGCTGCCCGACTCGCCCTTCGGCGTCTATCTCTACACGCGCGAGTTCTATGCGATCGCCGCGCGTTCGCTGGCGCCGGGCGGCCTGCTCTGTCAGTGGGTTCCGCCGCATGCCCTCGAACCGCGCGTGTTCGAGGCGGTGATCGAGAGTTTTTCGCGTGCGTTTCCCTGGAGCGGCCGATTTCTGTTCGGCACGCAACTGGTTTTGATCGGTGCACAGGCCGAGCCGCTGCTCGATCCGGCGAGATTTCCAGCGCCGGGCAGCGCGCTGTGGAGCGCGCTGTCGGAAGTGAATCTGGAACAGGCTGGCGGCGTGCTCGCGACGCTTCGCGGGGTCGGGAACTGGCCGGTACAGGCGCGCGCGCTCAGCGACGACGCGCCTTGGATCGTGTTCGAGGACAAGCCCAGCGATGCGCGCGTGTTCGCTTGGCTGGGCGCGAACCTGGCGCGTGTCGAATCGCGGGCCTCAACAGCGCCGACGAAGTGGACGAGCGCGGTCGGCCCTGGCGCCGATCGTTTTGTGCGCGCGGGCGCGCTGCTTGCCAACGCGCGCATCGAGGCCGCGGAATTCGAGGCGCGCCTGCGGCGCGGCGAAGGATTGCAGGCCGAGGCTTTCGAGAATTCGCAGGCCTGCAGGGAACTCGCTTCGATGGGCGAAGGCGGAAAGCTGAGCCGCGCGTTGATCGACGAGCAGCGCTTTCTCGCCCAACTGCGCGCCGGTGTCGCCGCGATCGCGCTGGATCCGCGAAGCGCGGTGGACCGACTGTTGAGCGCGGCGGAACTGCGTCCGGAGCGCGGCGACGTGCACCTGTACATCGCGGCCGCGCTGCAACGTCTGGGCAGCGCTCGCGGCGCCGCTGCTGCGCTGGCGCGCGCGCTCGAACTTTGTCCACGGGCCCTGGAAACCCCAGCGGGCAAACGAGCTTCCGGACTCGGGCTGCCTTCGCCCAGCCGTTGAGTCAGGCCCACTCCTCGAGACGCTGCTCGATGAGTTCGGCGATGTGGTCGCGGCAATGGCGGTATTCGTCGAGGCTCGAGCCGATCGGGTCGGGCACGTCATGTCCCTCGCGATCGAGCAGTTGCGTGAACTTCGTGCGCGCGGGCGGCAGCATCGAGCGTAGCACCTCGAGCTGACTTTCGGTGAGTGCATAGATGCGGTCCGCACGCGCCAATTCTTCGGGAATCACCGGCCGCGCGCGGTGCTCGCGCGCATGCCGGCCCATTTCGGCCGCTGCTTCTTCGAGCACGTCCTGGGCGTTGCGCGCGATCGGCGCACCGAAGCCTGCGGCGACTCCGCCAGAACTGACATCGAACCCAAAATCCCCGATGCGCCGCGCCGGCACCGCCAGGCGCTTGGCGAGTGCATGGCGCGCGAGAGCCTCGGCCATCGGACTGCGGCAGGTGTTGCCGGTGCAGACGAACACGATGCGCAGGCCGGCGGTTTCGCGCAGTTGGTGAAGGTCGAGCAAGCCGGGCCGCAGAATCTCGAATTTCCCGGGACCCACGCGCAGCACGAGGCTCGCTTCGGCAAGCCGCGGCGTTCCTCCGTCGAGTACGAGATCCACTTCTCCCGCAAATTCGCGAGCGATTTCAGCGGCGCTGGAGATGCTGGTCTTGCCGCGGCGGTTGGCACTCGTCGCCACGACAGGGAATGGCAGCGAGGCGAGCCAACTCGCGGTCGTGGACTGTGCGGGTAAGCGCACGCCGATCCAGCCGTCCTTTGCGGCCGCTTCGAGTCCGGCGGGAACACCCGGCAAGACGAGGGTCAGGGGCCCGGGCCAATAGCGCTCCGCCAGGCGGCGCGCCAGCGGCGAGACGCGCCCGATCCGTTCGATGTCGCTCAGCCTGCCGATGTGCCAGGTCAGCGCCTGATCAGGTTCACGCGACTTGATCGCGCGCAGTCGCGCGACCGCCGCGGGGTGGTTCGCGCGCGCGGCCAGCCCGTAGACGGTCTCTGTGGGCAGTGCGATCAGGCCCCCAGCTTCGAGCAGCGAAGCGGCGCGTTCGCGCTCCGCTGGCGAGGGCTGCCGGGGAAGCGCACCCTGCGACGGACCGGGCTCACCCCACGGCACGATCGCGGCGGGCGCCGTCTTGAAAGAATCGCTCATGGAGTCATGGGACGCCGCGCACGATTCTCCGCGTGGCAAGCTGCCGCAGTGGGGGAGAACTTCATCGGCTTGCTAGCCTATCGGGCTCGCAGCGTCCACTCCACCGAGGAGCCCCGGGCCCGGCGACGAAAAAAGGCTTCCGTATGTCTTCGCCGCCTCCCCCTGAACCGAGCGACGCTTTGCCCCCGGGCACGGCCTTGGGTCGCGAGCCCGAGCCGGGCGAGGCGGGTCCGCGCGAACCGGCCAAGCGCACGCCGCGGCCACGCACGCCGGCCGAGCAGGTCGCGTTCCTTTCGCGCCTGGCGAGCGGGTTGGCTCACGAAATTAAGAATCCGCTTTCGACCATGGCGATCAATCTGACTTTGCTTGAGGAGGAATTTGCGCGCGTGGCCGGCTCGCGCAACGCGAAGGAACCGGAGCTGACTTTGGGCGAGCAACGTTCGCTGCGGCGCGTGAAGACGCTGCAGCGCGAAGTTCAGCGGCTGGAGCACATCGTCCAGGAATTCTTGATCTACGCGAAAGGTGGGGAGATCAACCGCGCGCCCAAGGACTTGGCGCTTCTGCTGCGCAACCTGCTCGAGTTCGTCGAACCCGAGCACGCTGTCCAGGCGATTCGCCATCATGTCGACCTGGCCGTGGGGCTACCGCTGGTGCTGATCGACGAAACCGC
>JAYUOR010000116.1:0-2042 GCA_043760765.1 Planctomycetota bacterium
GGTGAAGCAGCACCAGAATGTGGACCGCGATCAGGCTCAGTGTGCGCCAGCGCGAGCGCCGCGAGCCCCGCGGCTTTCCCCGGGGCCGATGGGGGGGCATTGCCGGCAGGCTTACGGATACGGCAGGGGACGGGCTGAGGGGGGGCGGCACTCGCGACTAGCTAGCGCCGCAAGAGCGACCGGCGCAAGGGGCTGCCGGCCCAAGCCGTGGGTGAATGGCGGCCGGGCAACCATAGGGTAGGCTTGGTGCAGTCGACTTCAGTTGGGGGTGTCGGGTTCGCGAGCCCTGACGCCCTCCCGTTGTTCCTACACCCCTCGAAGGATTTTCCATGAAACGTTGGTCTCTGCTGTCCTTGTCTCTGGTGGCGGTTGCCGCCTCCGCGTCCCTTGCCGGTGCTCAGGCGAATACGATCCCCGGCGTTGACGTCAAGCTCGGGGTTCTCGGCGGAGTTCAAGTTTATGGTCACGGCGGAACTTTTCCGACCGGCTACACCGCCATCGCGATGGCGACCACCTCTTGCAACGTCGGCAGCGTCGACGTGCCCTGGTTGCAAGCCATGAACCCCGATCACCCCATGATCGCTTTCCTCGCGGCGCGCGAAGCGAGCGGCCGCATGCAGCAGATCTCCGACCGCAGCTATCTGAAGCACGGATTCTTCGCGCTGTCGAACAGTCAGTGCACGCCCTGCCAGCATCCTTCGAACGGCACCTTCCTCGGCGTGGGCTGCTCCGACACGTACGGCACAGGCAACAACTCTGACCAGTACTGGCTCGGGCCGCCCGCGGAAGTCAATCCGTGGCTCGGCACATGGGTGCCGGCTTGTTCGTACTTCGACAAGGGCGATCCGGCCGTCTCCGCCCCGCAAGACTGCGATTCCAATCGCAGCCTTTCTCAGACGATGGTCAACGCGTTCCCGTTCGAGAAGCACCGTGTCGTGATCCAGGACGCCGGTCTCAACGTCCCGGGCGCGACGTTTTACTATCAGGGCCAGTACGTGATCCGCGGCGAAGCGGAAGCGAGTCGCACCAACAACCTGGTCTCCAACAAGATGACCGTGAGTTGGGGAGGCAGCGCATGGAGCATGTCGCAGGTCGGCGGAACGTCGGTCGAGGGCTCGGTGCTGCAGCGCTGGAGCGGAGCGACGATGACTTCGGGCGCGAACCTGCCTGACGACGGCCGCGTCTACATCGCCGTGAAGGTCAGCGGGCCGACGGCCGGCCTCTATCACTACGAATACGCCTTCCACAACCGCGACAACCTGCGCGGCATCGGCGGAATTCACATTCCGAAGTCGACAACCGCGACAATCACGAACATCGGATTCTCGGACATCGATGGCATCCCGGGGACCGACTGGACGATCACGCAGACTGCCAACGAGATTGCGGTGACCACGCCGAACAATCCGCTGGATTGGAACACGATCTACAACGTGTGGTTCGACACGGACACGGCTCCGCTGGCGGACAATCTTGCGCTCGACGAATTCGCTCCGGGAGCAGGTGCGCCCAGCTTCACGGTGGCCAGCAGCGCACCCAAGGGCAACCAAGCCTGCAACATCGGCTTGCTGGTCTACTGCACGCCGAAGTTCACCGCCAACGGTTGTCTCCCGAACATTTCCGGCAGCGGCCAGCCGAGCGCCACGGCGACGAGCGGCTTCACCGTGCAGAGCGTGGACATGATCAACAACAAGCCGGGCATCCTGATCTACACCAACGGTGGTCAGGCCAGTGGTCCGTTTCAGGGCGGCGTGCTGTGCATCGCTGCCCCGGTCAAGCGCTCGATTCCGCTGAACTCCGGGGGTTCACCCTCGGGGCTCGATTGCAGCGGCATCTACTCGATCGACCTCAATTCCTACTCGCACGGCTTGCTCGGTGGGAACCCCGCCGGGTTCCTGCTGACGCCGGGCACGGTGGTCGACACGCAGTTCTGGGGCCGCGACAACGGCTACGCCTTCCCGAACAACTCGATGTTGTCCGGCGGCCTGCAGTTCTCGATCTGCAACTGATCGATCGCGACTGAAACGAGGCGGGGCCGTCCA
>JAYUOR010000117.1:0-2041 GCA_043760765.1 Planctomycetota bacterium
GAGCCCGCTTGGGGCTCCCCGGTTGCCTGGCGCGCTCCGTCCGCAGTGGCAGTCGATCGATTCGAGCCGACTATTGTGCGGTCCCGCGAGCCGTTGGTCAGTAGGGACTTGTCCCCATCCGCCCGACTTCCGGCGCCAGACTCGTTTACGGAGGGCGCGAGGTCACCGCCGAGCGGGCTTTCAGCCCCAGAATCCCCGGCCGGTACTGGCCTCGGTGATTGGGCCAACTCCGAGCGCAATTCCGCGAGTTCCCGGCCCAATTCCCCCGCGATGTCCTTGCCTGGGCGGTCCATTCCGGTCCCTGCTCGGGCCTGATCGAGTTCTGCTGCGGCCGCGTCGAGCAGGGCGAGCACTTGGGCTCGCAGCTTCGGATCGACCGTGGCCGCGGAACGCTGCTCACGCGCGCGCGCAAAGGCGGCATGCGCCCGCGCCATCGCCTCGGACCCGGCCAGAGCCGCGAACGTGTTCGGGTCACCGACGGCGCCGGATCGCGGTGGCACTTCAAGCACCATGGCCAGCAGCGCGAGCGCCAGGGTCGGCGGTGCCAACCAGATCCAGCCGAGGCCCGTCAGGGCGCGCGGGAGGCTGCGATCGTCAAGTGCGCAGAGGACTCGCCGCTCGAGCCAACGCGCGCCGGCACTTTGGTCGCCTCCGACGCAAGCTTCAAAGGCCGTCGAAAGCGCTCCTTGGCACTCCAGCCGCCCATCGATCTGCGTGGCCAGCTCGAGATCGGTTTTCTTGGCGCGCTCGACCCACCACGTTCCGGCCATCGCGAGGCCCGACAACGCGCCACAGGCAGCGAGGGTCACGAGATCCTTGGGCGCGAAGTCGCGCGAAGTCGTGGACAGGAGCACTGCGGCCACGGCGATCAGCGCCGCGCCGAGACCGAGTGAAGCGCTTTCCAAACCTGAGCGCATATTGCGCCGGCGGCGTGCGCGCGCGACGAATTCGACGATCGAAGAATCTGACTCGCGCGGCGCGACTGCACGCGGGTTCTCCAGCGGAGTTCCTTCGACCGTCGCCCCCATCAACGTCCGTCCTTGACGGGAGCCGGCTTGTTTCCGCCGGGTGCTGCGATGCGGCGTGCGTCGCGCGCCGCCGGATCGACTTGTGGCAATCCCAGAGCCAGCGCGGCCGGAATGCTCTCGAGTCGCCCGCGCGAGAAAAACAGCGCGACTTGCGTGCCGCGTTGCGGGATCAACCAGGCGTTCGGCAACCAGATCGTCTGCTCGACACACTCGGGCAGCGCGGCGGTGAGCAGCGTGTAGCCCTCGGAGAAGTACGCGACGTTGATCAGGTTTTGATAGACATCAGCGGCAAACGTCTCCAGGTCCAATGTGCTCGATGAGAGCTTCGCCGCAGATTCCTTGTCCTTCTTCCGAGGATCGGGCGGCAGCATGCGCGATCCGAGATACACCCATTTGTGACGCTGCATGCTGGCGCCGGTCAGCAGATTGCGCAGCAGATCGTCAACGCGGTAATAGAACAGTTCGTCGTTCTGACGCCAGGCAACATTGAGTTCGAGCCCGTCGCCCTCCGGCAGCGTGACCTCGTAGGGCGAGATTCCCTGCCGCAGCTCCTCTTCGGTCGGCCGCGGATCGCGCGGGTGCCAGCTCGCGTTGCGGCCGGAATGCAGCCCGAGCGAAAGCAGGGCGGTGTTGATTACGCTTGCAGGCACCGCGGTACTGAACAAGCTCTCGTGGACCGCCCCCCCGGGTCCGACCAGCAGGTACTCCAGGAGTTCGTCGCGCACTTCGATGCGCACGGGAATCCACAGCGCGCCCGAACTTGGGTCGAGGTGAACGTCTTGCTGTTTCAGGGCTTCGACGAGCTTCGTCAGCGCCGGATCCTGCGCGGGGCTCTGGGCGGGAAGATTCTGCGACTTCGAGTCGGCGCTCGGGCTGAGCAGCATGGCCGCCATCAGCGCGGCAAGTCCGGACGAAACAAGACGCGCAAGGCCGGCTTGCGGACGCATGGCTATGAACATAGAGGCAGTGTAGTTCAGTGGCCGCGCGCGGCCCAAGTGGAGATCGAGTCCTGT
>JAYUOR010000118.1:0-5073 GCA_043760765.1 Planctomycetota bacterium
TCAACGCTGGAGCTGGAACACGACGCGCGTGATGCGCGCCGCGCCGAGCTTCTGATTGGCGAGCACTCGGTAGCGCTCGCCGGTAAAATTCGTCAGTTCGTGAAGGTGCGGTGCCGACTGGACTTCGACGAGCAGTTCGCCCGTCTGGAAGCGCACGGCGCGCGCACGCTTGGCCAAGGCTTCACCCACGGCGTCGTGCCAGGCCTTGAAGACGCGTGCCTGCGCCAGTTTCGTGTCGAGTCCCGTGTCTCGCAGGTACGAGACCAGGGCATCGTGCATCGACGTTGGCGCGCGTCTCTTGGGCGGGGTCTGCAACTCTGTTCAGCTGTCGATCGTGATCGGCATCACGATGTAGATGTAGCTCTCGCCGAGGCGAAACTTGCCGGGCGAAGTCTTCTCGTTGAATTCGAGCACGACCGTCCCGCTCTCGCAGTTCTTCAGTCCGTCGATCACGTAGTCGGGATTGAAGGCAATTTCAGCGTTCTTGCCCTTGTATTCGATCTCCATCGCAGCTCGCGCCTCGCCACGGCCGGCCGAATGGCCGAAGATCTCCAGGCTGCCTTTCTTGATCGAGAGGCGTACGGCGCGCGCTTCGTCGCCGGTCACGTTGGCGACTAGGCGTAGCTTGCGCATGAGCATCTCAGTGTCGGCTTCGACGCTGTTGGCCGACTCGGCCGGTATCACCGCCTGGTAGCGCGGGAACTCGCCGTCGAGCAGGCGCGCGAAGACTTCCGCGTTGCGCGTCTTCATGCCGATCTGATTCTCGCTGAAGGAAAGTTGCACTTGGTCCAGCGGGTCCGTGATCACGCGGCAGAACAGTTGCGTGCCTTTGGTCGGCACGATCACCGGGCGCGGCACGGAGTTCGGCATGTCGATGGGCGCGGAGGCCACCGCCAGGCGACGGCCATCGGTAGCGACCATTTTCAGTTGGCCATCGGCGATCTCGGTCAGCACGCCGTGCATCGCGTAGCGGCCTTGTTCGCGCGCGGCTGCGAACGCGGTGCGTCCGACCAGCGCCGTGAACGTTCCTGCCTGCAACGAAACGGAACCCTTGGTGTCGAAGTGGGCAACGACGGGAAACTCGTCGGGGTCGAGCGTCACGAGCTCGCAGGAATCCGAACCGCTCGAGATCGTGCAGTTGCTGCCGCTGGTCTGCAGCGTGACGGTCTCACCGGTCAGGTCGCGCACGAAATCGAAGGCCACGCGCGCGGGTATGACGGCGGTGCCGGGCTCCTCGACCTTCACGTCCTCGATGCGATAGCGCAGCGCGACTTCAAGATCGGTGCCAACGAGCTCCAGCGCATCCGCTGTCGCGACCAGGCACACGTTCGCCAACGCAGGCTTCGGGCTCTTCGCCGGAATGACGTTGTTCGCGAGCGCGAGACCTTCTTGGAGCTTCACTCGATTGCAGAGGATTTTCATTCGAGACACAACCTGGCTGTGGAAGGGTCAAAGTTGGTGGCGCAGTGCGGCCGGGACGCGGAGGGTCGCAGGTCCGTGTGGAGATGTTTTGGGAATCTCCGCAGGAGTTAGATCTTCATCATCATAAGGGCGGCGGGCTTCGTGGAGAACCGTGAAGGAGGTTGTCGCAAGCGCTTATTGCGGCGAGATCTAGGGAGCTGGAGCGGGCGTCCGCGGGTGTGAATTCGACGTGCATGGCACGGGGAGTTCCGGGGGTGTTCTCCACAGCGGTCCACGGGAGGGTTTGGAGGTGATCGCGGGGGTGTGGAGGAAGGCCTGGAGTTTCCACACGGGGTCGGGAGTTGTGCGCGGTTGGACACAGGTTTTGCACGGGCGATTAGATCGTGTGGGGGGCTGGTGCCTGGCACTTCCTTGACCAGTTGCCGCCGTTGGTTTCACAGCGCCGTTGTTGGTCCAGCTCGACGCGGGCGTTGCTCTCACAGCGCGGTTGGGTGGACGCAACTGGTTGAGGAGGTGCCTGGCACCGTACTGGCGGTGGCCATGTGTGCTTTGATCGAAGTCACGCTTCGATGCGATCCTCCCAGTACGGAGCCAAGCACCCTTCCGCACTGTTGCGTCAACCCAACAGCGCTGTGCCAGCAACGCCCGCGTCGAGCTGCACCGGCAACGGCGCTGTGAAACCAACGGCGGCAACAGTACGGAAAGGTGCCAGGCACCTACCGTCGCAGCTGATTCAGGAATCCCGCGACGAGTTCCTTGATGCGCGGGTCGGCTTGCATCTGCAGCTCGATCCTATCGATCGCGTACAAGACCGTCGAATGATCGCGGCCGCCGAAGAAGCCGCCGATTTCCTCGAGCGAGTGGCGCGTGCTCTTGCGAATCAAATACATCCCGATCTGGCGCGGGTAGACGATCGCGTTGCTGCGGCGCTTGGACTGCAGCTCGCTGAGCTTCATGTTGAAGTGCGCCGTGACCACACGCAGGATTTCTTCCATCGAAAGCTGTCCGCGCGAGTGCGTGAACACGTCGCGCAGGACTTTCGTGGCAAGTTCAGGCGTCAATGCCTGCCCGCTGAGCGACGCATAGCCCTGCAGGCGCGTGACCGCACCTTCGAGCTCGCGGATGTTCGTGTCGATGTGCTCGGCCAGGAGGCGCGCGACGTCGTCGGGCAATTCGTGCCCGCGTTCGCGGCTCTTGCGTTTGAGGATCGCCATGCGCGTCTCGTAGCACGGCCGCTCGATCTCCGTCACAAGCCCCCATTTGAAGCGCGAAACCAAGCGTTCCTGCAGGGTCGGGATCTCCTTGGGCGAGGTGTCCGACGAGAGCACGATCTGCTTGCCAGCGTTGTAAAGCGTGTTGAACGTGTGGAAGAACTCTTCCTGCGTGCGCTCCTTGTTGGCGAGCACGTGGATGTCATCGACGACCAGCACGTCCACGTTGCGGTACTTGTTGCGGAACGTGTCGAGGTTGCCGTCGGTCAACGCGCTGATGAAGTGGTTGACGAACGTCTCGCAGGACAAGTACAGGATGCGCGTGTGCGGCGTGCGCTCGAGCAGCGAGTAGCACAGGGACTGCAGCAGGTGCGTCTTGCCCAGGCCATTGGATCCGTGCAGGAAGAACGGGTTGTAGTTCTTGCCCGGACTTTCACTGACACCCAGCGAAGCGGCGTGGGCGAAGCGGTTGCAAGGTCCGACCACGAAGGAGTCGAAGCGATACTGCGGATTGAGCGGAACATCGCTGGCCCACATCAGCCGGCTCGGAGAATTTCCAGCGGGCGCTCCATTCGCCGTGCCCGGCGTGCCGGCGAACGGCAAGGCCGGCGCAACGGCGCCATCGAGAGTCGCATCGGCCTCCGGCGTGCGGGGTCGGCGCTCCCCAACTAGTTCGGCGTCAACCGTGAACACGACTTCCAGCGCGCGGCCGAAGACGCCCGCGACGGCTCGCTCGATCGACCCCTGGTAGTGCTTGACGAGCCAATCGCGCGTGAACGCGTTTTGCACCGCTAGGCAGACCTGTGCTTCGTTCACGCGCCGCAGGCTGGCGCGGCGGAACCAAGTTTCGAACTGCTCGCGTTGGATCAGCCCTTGGAGCGCGGTCTGGACCTCGGCCCAACGACTCTGCGTATCGCCTGCGGACTCCGCGGGCGAATCGCTCGGCGCGTTGTCGCGGGACATGCAGGTCTCAGGAGAGGCCGCAGGTCGGTGGTCGAGGGATCGAGGATCTTCCATGAACGAGCGCAGTCGGATCGGAATCGGATGGCCGGTGGCGACGATGTGCCGCAGCGTGGTGGGAGCAGGGGCGAGGATCGCGGGCCCGAACGCTGCTTGGGGAAGCACGCCCGCGAGCGGTTCTGCGGGCCGGATCAACCGTCCGCGGAACTGAAATTCCCATGGACTGCGGCGCGCCCCCCGCTGTGCACGGGGCAAGCGGGGCTGATCAGCGCCGGCAGGACGAATCGGCTCACGCGGCGGGCCCGACCCGAAGGCCGCCCGACGCGCGCTGTATCGGCCGTGAAGAACGTCGGTGAGGCGATTGCCGGCGTCCGCCGGAGAAGGCGGACGGACTCGGTTCGGCTAGACGGTTCTTCAACATGGCGATCTCGAAGGTCTGGGGGACTGGGGGCTTGGGACGGCCTTCGGGGCAGTCTGATCCGCGGCGAACAAGGCCACGATCGACTCTCTCGAAGGCGCGGCATTCCAACGCGATGCGCGCGTTTGGTCAACGAGATAGCGCGGACTCTTCACGTTCCGTTCGCAAACCCATGCGGCGCCTCACTGTGCGCGCGCGTCTCCCAACGCTCTCCACAGAATCTCCACCGCGATGTCCACGTCTTCTGCACTAGTCGAACGCCCGAGCGACACTCGCAAACCCGCTCGCGCGCGGGTTTCGTCGAAGCCGAGCGCGAGCAACACGTGCGAAGCCTCGAGCGATCCGCTGGCGCAGGCCGAACCCGCGGAAACTTCGAGTCCGGCGAGATCCAAGCGAGTGACGAGCACCTTCCCATCAACATCGTGCGCCAGGAGGTTCAACGTCCCTGGGAGGCGGTCCGCCTGCGGTCCGTCTGCGCTCAGTGCGGGGCCGAGCAATTCGATCGCCGGCAATTTTCGAGCTAGCCTTCCCCACATCGAACAGGTCAAAGCGTGCGTCCGCTGCGCGAAATTCTCACGATCGCGGCAGGCGAGTTCGAGCGCCAGAGCGGTTCCCGCGATCGCCGCGACGTTTTCAGTGCCCGGGCGCAGACCGAGTTCCTGCCCACCGCCGTGCAGAATCGGCTCGATTCGCAGGCCGACGCGGTGCACGAGCAGGCCACAGCCCACAGGTCCACCGAACTTGTGCGCGGAAATCGATGCTAGGTCCAACTCGTCCCAAGGGATCCGGATTCGGCCGACCGCCTGCGCCGCGTCGGCATGCAGCCGGGCCCGGCGTCCGCTTTCCCCGCGCGGGAGACTTTCGGCAATCGCTTGCAGCGGCGGGCAGACGCCGATTTCGTTGTTGCCCGCCATGACACTGACCAGGCGGGCCCCCGCGGCGGCCACGCGGAGTGCGTCCAAATCGGGCTGGCCGCTGCGGTCGACCCCCACCAGCCGGCAGCGGTGTCCTTCTTTCGCCAGCGCCTCCGCCGGCCCAAGCACCGAAGAATGCTCGATCGCA
>JAYUOR010000119.1:0-5071 GCA_043760765.1 Planctomycetota bacterium
GGTTGCCTGCGTCGGCGCGCCTTGCCAGCGACGACGGTTGCTCGCCGAAATGGACCTGTTATTCCGTGACAGAGCCTAAGTGGAGCGCCGGTGCGCGAGCGGGTCCGCAACTCACGTTCGGTTTGACTTCTGCAGCCTTCGACTGGCCCTCTCGCTCGGAATTCGTCCGAAGTTTGGACGTTCAGGCTGACCCCCGTCCGCCGCAGCCGAATCGCTCGACCGGAACTTGTGCGTAGGCCGCGGGCTTTTGACCGTCTTCACGGCGGATAGCGCCTATTCTCTCAGCGCGACGGCGACTTCCGTCGCATGGCAAGGCCGTCGCTCGCAACAGGGCACGCTGGTTGCACCGGGAAGCCCCATGGAAGGGAACACGACAATGAACACGAACTACATGATTTGGCCGGCGACCGCACTGCTCGCGCTCGGGGGCTCTGCGCAGGCACAACAAACGAACTGGCAGGTCACCATCACCGAGCTCCCGCTGCTCCCGGGCGGCACCTACGCATCGGCCGGTGGCATCAATGACTCCGGCAAGATCGTCGGTGTTGCCAACGATGCGACGGGGACGACCAGGACGGTGCAGTGGGTGAACGGGCAGATCTCCGTCATCCCGGATCTCAGCGCCAATGGTGGGCTGTGCGTGCCCGAGGATCTCAACGACGCGGGCGAGAGCGTCGGTCGACAGCCCATCAGTGGTTTTTTTTCCTACGGCGTCTACTGGGATCCCCAGAACAACCCGTCGGCGCTTCCCGGGCTCCCAGGCGGATCCGCGGCATTCAACACGGCGCACGCGATCAATGCATTGGGGCAGGTCGTCGGCAGGGCCAAGGAAGGCGGACCGAACTACTTTGGACACGCGGTCGTCTGGTTCCAAGGCTCGCTCCAGGCCGACCTCGGATTCATGGGCGGCGGCAACTTCTCGGAGGCCTACGGGCTGAACGATCTTGGCGCCGTTGTCGGCGTGGCCTCGATCGCGAACACCAACCAACATGCCTTCCTCTGGCAGGGCGGCCAATTCACCGACCTCAGCACCTGGGTCGGCGGCGGCGCGTCCTCGAAGGCCTACGCGATCAACAACCAGGGCGAGATCGTCGGCATGAATGCCAACGTCGCTTCGCTCTGGAGGAACGGCGCGGTGCAGGCGCTGCCCATGCCCGCGGGCATCTCGGCTTTCACGCCGGTGATCGACATCAATGATGCTGGCGACATGATCGCCACCGGTTCCAAGGGCTACCCCATCGAGGTCGGCGTCCTGTGGCGCAACGGCGTCCCGATCGACCTTGGCACGCTTCCGGGCGGCACGATCAGCCGCGCGCGGCGCATCAATGCCGCGGGCGAGATCGTCGGCGAGGCGCAGTCCGCCAACGGCTTCTACCACGCAGTGAAGTGGACGCTCACACCGCTCACGTCGACGTACTGCACGGCGAAGGTGAACTCGCTCGGTTGCCTGCCTGCGATTTCCGCGAGTGGCGTTGCGAGCGGCTCCGCCGGCAGCGGCTTCGACATCGCCTGCGCGAACGTCCTGAACAACAAGCCCGGGCTCTTGCTGTACGGCATCCATGGTCCCGCCGCCTCGCCGTTCCAGGGGGGCACGCTGTGCGTCGCCGGACCGATCAAGCGCTCTCCCGCGGTCAGCTCGGGCGGCAACCCTCCACCGAGCGACTGCTCCGGCCAATACTCGATCGACATGAACGCGTTCGCGGTCGGCGCGCTCGGCGGCAACCCGCTGCCGGCGTTGACGAGCCCCGGCACGCTCGTCCACACCCAATGGTGGGGCCGCGACTCGGGCTTCGCCGTTCCCAACAACACGAGCCTGTCCGACGGGTTGAGCTACACGGTCAGCAACTGAGCCAGGCGCTCTAGATCGCCCGCTCGGGCTGACGAGGCACGCTGGGCACAAGAAGTCCGGGTAGACTGTCTATTGGGGGATCGTCGCTCCAAAGGCGCCGGTTCACCCAGGAATTGGCGCCAGAACCTGGCTTCCTGACCCATGGAGGGGCTTCCTTCCGGTCCAGGTCCTGAAACCACGCTCCGGCTGCCGATCCTAATGCAGCGTTCACCCCTGGCTCACGCCCGCGGGGTATAGTCTCCCGTTCACGGCAGGTCCTCATCCGGCCAGCCCACCGCCCCGTCCGCACCGCGAACCACACCTGGAAGGCCGCTCTTGAAAGTCCTGTTCATCGAGGAATACCTGCCCCAGGAAATGCTGGGGATCATGTGGCTGTCGCGGGCCATCAAGGACGCCGGCCACGAGTGTCGGGCGCTGTTCATCCCGGACACGAGCTGGCTGGACAAGCTCAAGGCCTACGATCCGGACGTCGTCTGCTACTCGGTGACGACCGGCATCCACACCTTCCTCGTCGACGTCAACCGCAAGGTCAAGGAAGTCAAGCCGAGCGTCTTCTCGCTCTTCGGCGGACCCCACGCGACGTTTACGCCCGAGCTGGTCGAGGAAGTCGGCGTCGACGCGGTATGCCGCGGCGAGGGCGAGCAGGCGATCGTCGAGCTCCTGAACCGCATGCAGAAGGGTGAGGACTTCTACGACTGCCTCAACTTCTACTTCAAGCACAAGCAGACCGGCGAGATCATCAAGAACCCGCAGCGGCCGCTTGTGATGGACATCGACTCGCTGGGCTTCCCCGACCGCGAAGTGATCTACGACGCCGGCGCGGTCTATCGCGACGCCGACCGCAAGGTCTTCGTGTCGCAGCGCGGCTGTCCGATGCCGTGCTCGTTCTGCTTCCACCACGCCTGGAAGAAGAAAGTCTACAACGTCAAGAATTCCGAGTACGTGCGCAAGCGCTCGGTCACGCACTTGCTGGAAGAGATCAAGCAGGTCAAGGCCAAGTACAACCTGAAGTTCGTCCACTTCGTCGACGACATCTTCAACTTGCGCAACGATTGGATGGAGGAATTCTGCGAGCGCTACCCGAAGGAAATCGGGCTGCCCTTCGACGTGATCCTGATGGCCAATATGACCAGCGAGCGGCACATCGAGCTGCTCGCCCATGCCGGTTGCGTCTACGCGCGCATCGCCTTCGAAGCCGCCAGCGATTACGTGCGCAACGTGGTGTTCCGCAAGCACACCACGCGCAAGCAACTGGTCGACGCGGCGTTCTGGATCCGCAAGCACAAGATCCGCCTGGGCACGCTGAACATGCTCGGCGGGCCGGGCGGCACGATCGCCGACGAGCTCGACACCTTGAAGCTCAACATCGAGTGCAAGACCGATCACCCGCTGGTCTCGATCATGCAGCCCTATCCGCAGTTCGACATCGAGAACATCACGCGCGAGATGGGCTATGCGATCTCGGCCTACGACGACTTCCCGGATAACTTCCGGCGCACGTCGTCGATCCAGTACGACAACAAGCGCGAAATCGAGAACCTGCACAAGTGGTTCCCGATCGTGGTCCGGTATCCATGGTTGATGCCGATCGTGCCACGTGCGATCAAGATCAAGTGGATGGCTCGGCCGTACTTGATCATGTACATGCTCTACGCCGAATTCCTGGTGGCGGAGCAGGCCAAGCTCTACGCGCGCGCGCAGGGATTGACGGGCATGCGCTACTCGACGCCGGTGGACTTCACGTACCGCGTGATCACCAAGGGCGTGATGCGCGTCTACGACACGGTCATGATCAACATGTTCAAGCGGTATTTTGCGCCGAAGCGCCAGCAACTCGCGATCTCGTTGCAGATGGGCGACGAGCGCGTGGTGGCGCACATGGATTGAGGTCGTTCGGTGCGTGCGTCTGCGCACGCCCGGCGGCCTGAATTCGAGCGGATCCGAACTGCAGGCGAGGCGTTCGGCCCTCGCGTTCGCTCCCACGAGGGATTTCGGATCAGGCCCGAGAGTTGCGGTAGGCTTCAGGTCCACACTCCGCCCCGCCGAGCTCCTCACGGCTCCAAGCGACGCGGTCGGTGGCCCTCGATCCCATGCTTCCCCCGAAGAATCAGAGGAGACCTTCGATGCTCGCACTTGCCCGAATCGCGCTGGCGGCGCTCACGTTTGCGTCGTTGTCAGGCTTGGTTTCCGCTACCCCCCCCCCTCAAGGAGATGACACGCCTGACCCGTGCGGCGGAGTCACAGCACTCGCGTGGGTAGACCCCGTCTTCGGAGTCGATGGGCCAGTGATCGTCCAAGCCAACGGCTTTCCGTTGTCGATGCAAGTGAATGATCCGACCGCGCCCTTCAAGACGCTCCAGGCCGCGATCGACGCCGTATTTTCTCAGCAGAACATCTACTGGCAGGCAAACGCCCCGACCCAGGGCATCGTCTACGCGCTGCCTGGAATCTACGGTCCGGCAACCAGCGGTGGCAACGGAGACAACTTCCCGATCGAGATGCGAGACCGCGTGAATGTTCAGGGTCTCACTGCTCGTGGGTGTGTGATCCGCAGCCTATTCAACAGCAATTCGACGACGCCGCCGCCCGACTACGTGCCCAACTACCTTGCCAAGTCTAATTACTGGCCGGAGTTCCCTGGGCACCAAGAGACTTTCGCGAAGGTTGTGCTGGTTGATTTCTCCGGCGCGTCGGAGATCTCGGACAATGCCACTGGGATCACGCCGTTCTGGGCAGCGGAACCAGACAGCACAGAGCTGTTTGATGGGTTCACCCTCGAGGGAGGGGACATCCAGATTATGTTCTCGATCCAGTCAAGCCTCGGATTCACGGCCGTTCCGACCAACGCGAGGATCACGAATTGCGTCTTCGACATGCGTGACGATTGGTCCCCGGCCAGCGGCTTGACGATCAAGGGGCCGTCCATCGGAATCGAACTGGCTTCACGCTTCACGCATTTCAGCAGTCCGACCGTTAACGGGTATCACGAGCAAAAGGTGTTGATCGCCCAGAACACATTTGTCATGGCCAGCAGGTACTTCGAGACAAATGGCACGTCGTCCCTGTGGCAGCGGTGCCGGGAGGACGCGGTTGGAATTATCGATGTGACGGACGGTGCGTGTCAAAATTTGGCGCTTCAGGAATTTGAGTGGGTACCCCGAGGAATTTGCCGGATCGTACTCCGGCCGGGCGTAGCGCCCAGGGGGCGCGCGGAGCTCGGTT
>JAYUOR010000120.1:0-5067 GCA_043760765.1 Planctomycetota bacterium
CGGAGTACGGGGCGGGGTGCGCGCAGGCGAAACTTGAACTGCTGACGACGCTTTCGACGGCCAGGCTCGCGCGGGCGGAACTGGTGCTCGAGTTCCACGAGTGCCTGCTCTTCCTGCGCGCCTATCCCGACGATGCCGCCGTGCTGGCGCGCGTCGAGCGCGAACTCGCGCGCTTCGATCGTCGCGCGGACCTGCGCCGCTTTCGCGAAGAGTTGGCCAGCTCCGGGATCGCCGGCTGCGCGATCGACTATCCGTTTTTCCCGGCGACGGCGGATTGGCTGGCGCAGCGCTTCGGCCGGCGGCTTTCGATCGACTGGGATTGGTTCGAGCACGAGGAAATGCTGGTCGAACGTATGGCCTTGTTCTCACTCTGGAGCGAAACACCCGCGCTCGACGAACTCGATCTGAGCGCGAAGGAGTGGATCCGGCGCATGAAGTCGCCGGCGGAAAGTGACGCAGAATTTCTGGTGAAACGCATCGCGGCCCTGCCGGTCGACGACTGGTCGCGCGATCGTTTTTCGGAAGAACTCGACGTGCCGATGCGACTTGCCTGGGGCGCGGATGGTCCTTCGCGCACGCACGCGCGCTGGCCCGTGGAGTCGACGGCTTTTCAGAGCACTTCCTTGCACCGCCCGCGGCCCGATCTGCGCCGCGAAGTGCACGTGCCGCCGGTTTCGATCCGCGAGATGTCGCTTGGCGAAGGCGAAAAACTCGTTGCCATGGCGCGCGAGGCGATGATCACGCGCTCGCGCGACCTCGATGCGTTCATGCACGGCGATGCGCGCGACGTGCGTTTGGTCGACTGCGGCGACAACTTGCAATTTGCCTGCATCGGAGTGAAACCGCAGCGACGCCTGTTGCTCGAAAGCGTCTACGGATTTTTGACGTTGAAGAATGGAATTCCGATCGGCTACGTCCTGTGCAGCGCGCTGATGGGCTCGTCGGAAGTCGCTTACAACGTGTTCGACACCTATCGCGGCGCGGAAGCCGCGCACGTGTACTCGCGGGCGCTGGCGATGGTGCGCGCGATGTTCGGCACCGACACGTTCACGATCTATCCCTATCAGCTCGGCTACGAGAACGACGAAGGCCTGAAGTCGGGCGCGTGGTGGTTCTATCAGAAGCTCGGTTTCAGGGCGCGACATCGATCGGTTCTGGGCTTGATGACGCGCGAACTCGAGAGAATTCGCCGCGATCCGAGTCATCGCTCGTCGCGCGCGACGCTGAAGAAACTGGTCCCGCAAAACGTCTATCTCGACCTGGAAAAGTCGCGCGAGGACGTGATCGGCATCTTTCCGTTGGCGAAGGTCGGCGAGTCGATCACCGCGCTGCTCGCGCGCCGTTTCGGCGCCGATCGCGAGCGCGCCACACGCGAACTTTCGCTCGAAGCCGCGCAGTTGCTCGGCACGCCGCCATGGAAATCGCTCTCCGCGGAGGAACGTCTGGCATGCGAGCGCTGGGCGCCGCTGGTCGCATGCGTCGACGAAATCGCGAACGTGAAATCGTGGTCGGCGCAGGAACGCAGCGCGCTGTTCGAAGTCATGCGCGCCAAGGGCTGGCGCCGCGAAAGCGATTTCGTCGCGCGCTTCGACGCCCACGCAAAATTGCGCGCGGCCTTCAGGACCTGGCAGCAACCGAAGCCTCAGCGTCCGAGCAAGTAGGCCTGGTGGCCGCGCTCGAGCCTAGCGACGGCGAGCAATCCGTGTTGCGCGCCCGAGCCCGCCAGTCGCTTCGCCAGGACCTCGGCCGGATCGGGATGGCCGCGCTTGCGCACCTCGATCGTGCCGATGTCGTGCTCCGTGAGCATGCGCCGCACGCGCTTGGGATCGAGCGGGCAACTCGCGACGACCGGCCAAGCACGCAGCAGCGGATCCTCGATCGGATCCATGGATCCGAGGTAGGCGATCTGTTCCGCCAGCGGACGCGCGCCGGCGCGCAGGGCCACATTGCCGAGCAGTCCGGAGCGAATGACCGCGGGATCGGGCTCGGCGATCCAGCGCACGTTTGCCGCGGCTTCGGGCTCGAGCGATTCGACGGGGACGGGCACGCCGATCAGCGACGCGCGCACGGCCGCGGAATTTTCCGCGCCGTGCGCGCCGAGCAACACGACTTCGCGCTCGCCGCTTTGCGCTCCAGCGGCCCACTCGCCTGTCCACAGCGAGCACTCGCGCAGTTCGCCGCCAGCGCTGACCCAACTCGGACGCCAGGCACCCGGGCCGGCGTCGGACGCTGACGACAGATCCCAATCGAAAGCAGGCGCGAGCTTGATGCACGCGCCGCGCGCGGAGCGCGCCAGTCCCAGCACGACCGACAGCGGCGGCGACCACGCCTCAGGGTCCATGCTGCGTTGACCGTCGCCGCGGCGGTCGGGATCGACGAGCCAATACTGTCCACGGACTGGCGCTGCCACAGCAGTTCCTAGGATGACGCATTCACATCCGGTCAGCTCGAGGATGTTGTGCGCGGCCATCAGCGCGGTCGTCTCGTCGCACTCGAGCGCCAGCGTCGCGAGGCCCTGCTCGAGCAGGGCGAGCGCGTCCGCACCCAGGCCGCAGGTGGCATCGATGATTGCGCTCTTCGGCGCGAAGTGCTTCACGCGCGCGGCGCGCCAGCGCGCGACGTCGAGGCGCGTCGCCTGCTCGAGTCCCTTGCGATGCAGGAGCATGCGCGAGGGATGCGCGAATTTGAGCCCGGCCCGCTGGCGCAGATCGAACTGCTCCGCGAGCGCGCGCGCGAGCTGCGGCTCGAAACGGGCGCGCAGGAACGACGCGAGCCCCAGCCGATCGGAGGCCGCGCGCGGGTGATTTGCCCATTCGTCCAGCGCCGTTCTGGCTGCGGAAGAAAAAAGCTCTGCGATTCGGGGCTGGCGGTCGCTTCCCATGTTGGAGACAATCCTGCGCATGCGCCCAGCGGATGCAACAGCATCCGTGCCACGCGCTCGCGCGACTCGTGTTCGCGCAGCTCTTTGTTCCAGCGTATCAGCGTTGATCGCCGCAATCGTCCTGCGCGAGACGCACCGAAAGTAGTGAGACTCGGCGAATCCCCGATCCCTGGGATCCGAGCCAACCCGACTGGAGGAAGAATGAGCCGCATCCTGCTCATAGACGGCGAAGCATCGAGCCGTCTGGTCTTGAACAATCGCCTGCGCGATCTCGGACACGAGGTCTCGACGGCGGACAGCGCAACGAAAGGCGTGCCCCAAGCACGGGAGCAGCCGTGCGATCTGATCCTGGTCGACACCGCGCTCGCCGGGATCAGCGGCATCGAAGTTTGCCGTCGCCTGCGCCAGATTCCCCAGTTGAGCGGCACGCCGATCGTGCTGTTCGGCAAGGGCCCGGTCGGACGCGAGGAAGTGCATCAGGCCTATGAAGCTGGCGCGGATCACGTGCTCGCCAAAGCGGAACTGGCCAACCTCGAGGATGTCGTTCGGGCGCTGCTGCGCACGCGCGCGCAGTTCGCAGAACTTTCGGCGGCGAATCGCGCGCTCGATCAGCACAACCGCAAGCTCAAGGACGGCTCGCGTGCCTCCGAGAGCGACAGTGCCACGAATCGCGATGCCCCAGGCAACTCACATCATGCCGGCGCGGGTCACCCCGATGGCGTCCTGCTCGTCGATCCCGAGGGTGTGGTCACGCTCGCCGACCGTGGCGCGCGCGACCTGCTTGGCAGCAGTGTGCAAGGCAAGAATCTCGGCCGGCTGGCGCCCGCCAGTGGCTTGGAGGCTTTCGTGCGCGACGCGCGCAGCGAAGCCCGCGACGGATTCCGACTGGACGTCGCCATGGGGCCTGGCGGAGGCATGCGCGCGTTGACGGCGGCCGTGCTTCCTCTGATCGCCAACCCAGGCACGAAGGATCCTGGCCTGCGCGTGGTCCTGCTCGTCGATGCCGCGCGCAGGCGCATGTCGGCGGAGCTCGCCCGTTTCAACGAATACACGATTCCGCGCCGCGAGGTCGGTGTGTTGCTCGACGCCGCGCGGCTCGCCTTCGGCGCTGCGAGCTTGATAGGCACGAGCCCGGCCATGGCTCACGTGCGCGCCTGCGTCCACGAGAGCAGCGAGACCCTCGACCCGGTCTTGATCGTCGGTGAAGCGGGTTGCGGCAAGACGCACGTCGCACGCGCGATCCATTTCATGAGCGCTTCGAGTGGCTCGTTCCTGCCGCTTTCCTGCGCGGGCCTCTCCGAAGAGCACCTTGATTCCGAGCTATTCGGCTACGTCAAGGGCGCCCACGCCGAGGCGACTTCGGATCGCCCGGGCGCGCTGCAACAGGCACAGGGTGGCAGCGTGTTACTCGAGGCGATCGAACTCCTGCCGAAGTCGCTCCAGGAGAAGCTGGAGCATGTGATTTCCCATGCCGAGGTCACGCGCATGGGTGCCCGTCGTTCGGAGCGCGTCGAAGTTCGCGTGATCGCGACCACCACCGTGGACCTCGGCGTCGAAGTGGCTGCCGGCCGTTTTTCGGCCGAGCTGGCACGTCTGCTGCGTGCTCGCGAGGTCCGTATCCCTGCGCTGCGCGAACGCAAGGACGACATCGCGATGCTGGCCTGCCACTTCGCCCGGCGATCGACGTCCGCCCGCAGCGATGTCGAGGTCAGCGACTCCGCCTTGGCCACACTCGCCGCGCATTCGTGGATCGGTGGCGTACGCGAACTCCAGACCACCATCGAACGCGCCTGCGCCGAGGCCCAGGACGGCGTGCTCGAAGTTCAACACCTTCCGCTTGCCCTGCGCGATCGGGCGGTCGAGTTGCCGTCTCGCGATCTCATCCCCCGTCCGCGCGTCTCCAACTTAGGATCCGTGGCGGCTCCGCCACCGGCCAGTCTTGATTCGAGCTCTCAGCCCGGCGGTCAGAATCGTCGCTACGAGGAGTGGGAGATCTCACCCGAAGAGCACGTCAGCCTCGACCTTTACGAGAAAAAGGCCCTGCTGCGCGCCCTGAAGGAAACCAGAGGCGACCGATTGGCCGCGGCGCGCCTGTTGAAGGTCGGCAAGAGCACGCTCTACCGCAAACTCAAACGCTACGACATTCAGTGACTGAGCGCTCTCTCGTGCCACGTGTGCGAGTCGTA
>JAYUOR010000121.1:0-5063 GCA_043760765.1 Planctomycetota bacterium
CTGCTCGGATTCCTGCTCTACGCCTCGATGATGGTCGGCATCGGCTCGGCCTGCAACAGCATCAAGGAAGCGCAGAACCTGATGTCGCCGATCATGGTGCTCTTGATGCTGCCGCTGATGGCGATGATGCCTGTCGGTCAAGATCCGAATGGAACGCTGGCGCGCGTCCTGTCGTTCATTCCGCCGTTCACGCCCTTCGTGATGATGAATCGCGCGGCGGGACCGCCTGCGATGTGGGAGTACGTCGTCACCACGTTGCTGCTCGTGGTCTCCGTGGCGCTGGCTTTCATGGCCGCCGCGAAGATTTTCCGCGTCGGCATCCTGATGACCGGCAAGCCGCCGAAAATGGGCGAGATATTCCGCTGGGTGTTCGCGAAGGAGCGTCAGTAGTCGGCGTCTTTCGTGCCCGAGCGAGGAACGGGGCTGCGATGGCAGCCGCTGCGTCGGGCGCCTATAATGCCAAACCCAAAAGTCGTACCGACACTTAGGAATCAGCATGGAAGACCAAGTTCTGAATCAGCGAGGCAAGGCTCTAGAAGAGGAGTTCTTTCGCAAGGAGGAGGCCAAGCTTCTGGAGCGCATGCGCGCCGCAAAGCGCCAGCTGCTCACGCGCGAGGAACTGCGCAAGGCAACTGGCATCAGCGATGACGCCTCGCTCGATCGCTTGGCCGCCATGGGCCTCTCGCCGGTGACACTTGCCGCGCTGGCACTGGTTCCGCTAGTCGAAGTGGCCTGGGCTTCGGGCGCCGTGGAGAGCGAAGAACGCAAACTCGTGATGAAGGCCGCCAAGGACGCGGGGCTTGATTCGCAGAGCCAGGAGCTGCTCGCGAGCTGGCTGAGCCACGCGCCCGATCGCGCACTGCTGAACGCCTGGCGCAGTTATGTCGCGACGCTCGCGCAGAACATGACGGCAGCACAGCGCGAGACGCTGAAAAGCGAAGTACTCAGCCGCGCCAGGAACGTGGCCGCGGCCTCCGGTGGCGTGCTCGGAGTCGGCAAAGTCTCGAAGGCCGAAGCCGACAAGCTGAAGGAACTGGAGCGCGCGTTCCAGTGAACGCGTTTCGCCGTTCGCGCCGCGCGAACGAGCCTGCTCGGAACGCCAATGAAGCCGCCCCCGCCAGCGTCCGGTCAGGACGCCGGCGGGGGCAGTTCGTCGAACGCCGGTCGAGGATCAGTTCAGGTACGGATCGACGACCCTGCGCAGTTGCGGGCTCTTCAGTTTGCCGAGCGCGCGGACCTGGATCTGGCGAACACGTTCGAGGCTGACGCCGAGCTTCGCGGCGACTTCGGCGAGCGTGTGCTCGCGCTCGACGCCGACTCCGAAGCGCAATGTCACGACGTAGCGTTCGCGGTCCGAGAGCCGGTCGAGGGCCTCGCCTAGGCTTTCCTCGAGCGAGACATCTTCGAGCGCGGTGGTGTAGGGACCATCTTCACTGGCCTGGGCCGCGAGCAGGTCCTTCAAGCGCCCGCCTTCACCGTCATCATCGAACGACATGTCGATCGAACGCGAGGAGCGGGCAGAGGCCATCGCCGCCGCGACCAGGTTTTCACCCAGCTGCGCCTCAGCGGCGATTTTCTCCACGCTGGCCTTCGAGTCGCCTAGGCGATTCTTGGCATCGTTGACGTGCTTGAGCGCCTTCTGAAGGTAAACCGGCACTCGCACCGTGTTCGTGAAGTTGTAGAGGTAACTGCGGAACGCCTGGTTGAGCCAGTGCACCGCGTAGGTCCTGAACAGAAGTCCGCGGCGCCAGTCGAAGCCATCGACCGCGCGGAACAACGCTGCCGAACCCTCCTGAATCATGTCGCCCTGACTGGCGGTCGTGTGCGAGTAGCGCTCGACGTTGATCAGTACCAGGTACAAGTTGCGCTCGACCATCTCGGTGCGCAGCATGTGCAACTCGAGCCAACGCCGGCACAGGTCGGCCGGGAGTTTGCAATTCATGGCGTAGGCGCCGACGAATCCGCCGGTGCCCGCACTGACACCCTCGACCACGCCTGAGGCCGGTAGTCCTGCGGCCTTGCGACCATGCTCGAAACGAATGCGGGCGAATTCGACACGCCGGGCAAGACGTGCCTCAGCCTCGCGGTCGAGGATAACCATCGCGTCGACCTCGCTGCGGAACTGCTGCGTCAGCGTGACGCGGGTCTGGGACTTTTCCGCGTTCACCGGCTTGCGCCAGCTCATCGGATCCGTGACCTCGAGGCCGGTGGCGGTGCGATCGAGTTCGCCGGCCAGGGTCAGGCAACCCGCCGCGAAGGCGTCGGGCGCGCTGGCGAAGGCGTTCAGGCGCTCGTCCAATTCCTGATGGGTGATAATTTTCGGTGCCATGGCCTGCTCGGATTCCTTCTTGTTGCGTGCACTGCGTACCTTTGCGCCCACGCCTTCATGTCCTCGACTGCTGCGAGGTGATTCGCGCCGGGCGGCCGAGTGGACTCCTGCTTTCCGAATTTCCGACCCACCCGCCAACGATTCGGACTTGCAGCCCTGCGGCCGCTTCGCACCCTGTTCACCGGCCCTGCCTTGATTTCGTCTCATGTATCTTACCCTTGCGTTAGAGTACGAGTTGACTTCCGACTCGTGAGCTTCTGTTCGCGAAACCTGGTCCAACAGGCTTCCACGTGTCCGACCACTGCCCTAACTCTTTTCTCTACAATACTTTCTGTTGCCCGGGAACTGCCCGTAGGGGGCTCTGCCAAACTGCCGATCTGGCATCGCCCCTGCACGCTAACTACTACGCACGACAGAACGGCAGCGCCAATGACGGCTTGTCAATTCTTTGCCCCCCACCCTTGGCAGTGCGAGATTCAACCCCGAAACCAGCCCCAACTCGCCGGTTTCGGGCCATGAGCCCGCCCCCTCAACGACAACGAGCCGCGCAACCTTGGAAGGAGCACGGCTCGCCCGAGTTGCATGACGTGGCCGTCAGCTTTTCGCCGAAGTGGTCGATGCCGTCTTCATGACACCGTCTTTGTATGTGGCCTGGCTCTCGGTCGGGATGTAAGCGGCCAAGTGCTCGAGATCCAACGCTTCGCGGATCATGTGGCGCGCAATGACCATGCGCTGGACCTGATTGGTGCCTTCGTAAATCTGCAGGATCTTCGCGTCGCGGAAGTACTTCGCGATCGGGTAGTCCTCCATGAAACCGTAGCCACCGAAAACCTGGACGGCGTCCGTGGCGACTTCCATGGCCACGTCTGTCGCCATGCACTTCGCCATGGCTGCCATCTTGCTGACGTTCGCCGCTCCGGCATCCGCGCAGGCGGCCGAGGCGTAGACGAGCCAGCGCGCCGCCTCGGTCTTCATCGCCATGTCCGCGAGCATCTTCTGCACCATCTGGTGGCTACTGATGGGCACCCCGAACTGCTGGCGGCGCTGGGCGTAGACGTTTGCCAGATCGAGCGCACCTTGGGCGGCGCCGACGGCCTGAGCCGCGACGCCGGGGCGCGCAAGGTCCAGAGTCATCATGGCGTGCTTGAAGCCCATTCCTGGCCGCTCGCCGATTAGATTCGACTTGGGCACACGCACGTGGTCGAAATGGGTCTCGACCACGGGCACGCAGCGAATGCCCATCTTGTCCTCGACCTTCTTGACCGTGAATCCAGGCGTGCCCTTCTCGACTACGATCGCGCTGATACGCCGCGATTTCGAGGTCGGATCGGTTACGCAGAAAACCGAGTAGATGTCCGCCACCCCTCCGTTGGTGGTCCACTTCTTCTCGCCACAAATCACCCAGCTGTCGCCGTCCTCCTCGGCCGTGACCGCAAGTCCGCCCGCGTCCGAGCCGGCGAACTTCTCGGACAGGCAAAAAGCGACGAACTTCTCGCCGCGGGCAATTTGCGGAAGCCAGCGCTGCTTCTGGGCCTCGGTTCCGCCGACGAGGATCGGGAACGAGCCCAGAGCGTTGACCGCGAAAGCAACGCCAAAGCCGGAGTCGGCTTTGGCCAGCTCCTCGGTGACCATGGCAAGGGCCAGAATCCCCGCCTGGTGGCCGCCGTATTCCTTCGGGATAAAGGTACGGAACAAACCGGCGTCGGCGACCGCGCGCGCGGCCTCCCAGTTGTACTCCTGAAGCTTGTCGTGCTTCTTGGCGCCGGGACGGACGTACTTGTCAGCGATCTCGCGCGCCTTGGCGGCGAGTTCCTTGGCTTGGTCGGAAAAAACGATGTTCTCGCGCATGGCCGGGACTTCTCTTGCTCGCTGTACCTTGGGGAAGCGCGCAGTATAGCTACCCGAAGCCGCCCTGATGGCGAGGCGAATCCCTCCCTGCGCGAAGCCGCGCCCTGCAAGGAGCGGAGAAGTTCAGCGCCTGGCCATCTTCGCCGCCCGGTCGATCGAAAGGCCGATCGAGAGCCCCATGCGCAGCGTGCGGCCTTCGGCGCCAACATGCACTGTCAGTGGTTGGGGGTCCAGGGCCAGCAAGGAGGCCTCCCCCGGCGCGCCGAGAACCGACATCGGTTCAGAGATCGCCCGCCACTGCCTTGCCCAATCTCCGTGGTCCTGGGTCCAACGAGCCAGCTCCAGGCGCACGATCGCGGCGGCCCGAGCAGATCCTAGGTGCTCCAGCGCAGCACGCATGTCAGGTGGCGTCAGGTCCCTGTCGTCCTTGGCCCACAACAAGGTACGGCGGACCCAGGCCTCGTCGTTGCCGATCGCGATCAACCCGCGGTTCCCGAAGTTCGTGATTCGCACTCGCACAGTGTCGGAGCCGAACATCGAAGTGAGCAGCGCATTCAGGCGCGTCTGCACCGCGGGGAGGTTCTCGGCGCGCTCACCCGTAAGCATGCACATCGACGCCGCGTCGAAGTGCACGAGCAGTTCCTCGACCTCGACGCCTTCGATCTGGCACTCGCGCTTGGACTGCACCACCACGCCCAGGCCGCTGCGTGAGAAAAGTTCGAACGTGGAGGCGAGATTGCGCGAAAAGGCCGGATCGTCCGAGGCCCTTACGTGAAGCGCGAAATGTGATGCGCCGGCGGAGAGCGATCCCGAAACGGCGCCCAGCGAACTGAACAGGTCGGAGAAACTCTCGAGCAGGCCGGAAATCCGCTCGCGCTGTGCTTTG
>JAYUOR010000122.1:0-14228 GCA_043760765.1 Planctomycetota bacterium
GCACCGAACTCGTCGAATCCACCGGCGCAGTCCTGACTCGCCTGGATCAGTGCGCGCGGCGGCGGAGTCAGCGACCCGAGCAGCACGCGCAGGGCAGGCGAGATCTCGACCACGCCCGCGAGCACCAGCCTCAGGCCATCGCGGCGCGCATCGGCAGAGGCAACCTCTTGGATCGCGCGCGACGGATCGACGCGGCCGGACCGCGCCAAGGCTACGCGCACGCGCAGTGAAAGTAGCGTGAGCGCTTCAAGACGTGCGCGCGCACTAGGGGCGAGTGGGCGGTCAGCGACGTCGTCCGATTCGGCTGCCAGCTCGCGGTCGAGGGCTGCCAGCTGACGGGCCAACGACCAGCGCACGGGTAGAGAAGCGTCGGCGCCGGCCTGTGGCGAGAGAGCCGCCCATTCTTCGGGCCCAGCCTGGGAAAGCGCGTCGAACCAGGACCACTCGACCATCTGCGGCGAGGTCAGGGTGATCGAGTGCTTCGAAAGCGCCTGCGCGAGACCGGCCTCGGTCACGATGCGCGGCGGCTCGATCGCTCCGCCGGCTCCGGCGACGAGCAACTCGAGCAGCTTGCGCCCCGCGCGCCGGCCGGGCACGAGCACGACCACCCGGCCCAGATCGTGGCGCTCCTGCTCGAGCAGCGCGCTCGCCGCCTTGGCGAGAAAGTTGCCCTCGAATCCCAGGAAAGTGCGCGTTTCTTCTCGGCTCACCGTAAAACTTCCGCGCGCGAACTCTTCGGGCGCGGGACAGTTCTACGGGAACAAGGACCAGCGAACAATCGCGAAGAAGGCGATCACCGCGTCCTTGGGACCGATCTTCTTGCCCTCCGAGTAGTCGCGGCCAGCGTAGCTGATCGGCACCTCGTAGACGCGCACGTGCAGCTTGGCCACCTTGGCCGTGATCTCGGGTTCGACCGCGAAAGTTCGCGAGCGGATGTCCAGGCGATCGGCCACCTTGCGGGTGAAGACCTTGTAGCAGGTCTCCATGTCCGAGAGGTTCAGGTTGGTGAAGCAATTCGACATCAACGTCAGCATGCGATTGCCGACGTAGTGATAGAAAAGGTGCACGCGCATATACGGGCCGCCCAGGAAGCGGCTGCCGAAAACGACGTCGGCCTTGTTCTCCAGGATAGGCCGCAGCAAGACCGGGTAGTCCGCCGGGTCGTACTCGAGGTCGGCGTCCTGGATGATCACGATGTCGCCCGACACCTGAGCGAATCCCGTGCGCAGCGCGCCGCCCTTGCCCTGGTTCACTTCGTGGTGGAAGCAGCGCACGTTCGTGTACTCGCGCTCGAGCGCGGTCATGATCTCGCGCGTCTTGTCCTTGGAGCAGTCGTTGACCAGGACGAGTTCCTTGTCGAAGGGCACCGCCTGCACACGCCGCACTATCTCCGCGAGCGTGCGCTCCTCGTTGTAGACCGGAATGACGACCGAGAGCTTCATGGGATTCTTGGCTGTTGGTGGATCAACGGTGCGGATCGCGTCCATCGATGGCAAGACCTTCGAACAGCGCCTCGATTCCGAGGAACTTGGCGAGCCCGGAATGCAGCGCACGGTAGGCGCCCTCGTCTTCGACACACCACATTGGTTTCATGAACAGCGGAAAGATCTCGCTGTCGGGCCTGCGACGGGCGTCCTGCACGAGCTTGCGGCGCGCCATCCAGTGATCCCAGTTGCCGAGCAGGTCGTTGATCGCGATCAGGTCGGCGCCGGCGTTGCGGCGCAGCGTCATGTCGGGGTCGAACGAGCGCTTGGCCTTGTCCAAGAGCTTTCCGATCGCACCCGGCCGGTCGAGATCGACGTCCTCGATGCGGAACGGACGGTCGCTTGGGATGCCCGAGATCAGGAGCATGCGGCGCGTGGCGAGGGCCAGCATCGCTGGCAGAATCCGGCGCAAATTCTCGTCGTCGTAGTTCTTGAAACACGAGTAGAGCGGATTGCGCACTTGCAGCACGCGCAGCGTCTCCGGCGGAAACGTGCGACTGGTGCTGGAGTGATGGTGATAGCACACCGCGCTCGGCACGTAGTGGATCGCGTGACCGTGGATCCACAATCGCCAGCCGAGATCGACGTCCTCGTAGTAGGCGAAGAATTCCGGATCGAAGCCGCCGACTTCGTGGAACACTCGGCTTTGGATCGCCATCGCTCCGCCGCAGGCGAACAGCGTCTTGCGCGGAATGTCGTGCTCCGGACCGGGCTTTTCCATGTAACCGGTCTGGATGCCGATGCCATGGAAGTTCATGCCGCCGCCGACCGAGTTGATCAGCTTGCCGTCCCACGAGAACATCTTGGCCGAAGTGGCCTGACACTCGCCGCGCACGATCGGCGCCACGAGTTCGGCGAGCCAGTGCGGCTCGACGCGCATGTCGTTGTTCAAGAAAACGAGCAGTTCCGCGCTGCTCGCGGCCGCGGCCCCCTGATTGCAGCCGCCGGTGAAGCCGACGTTGCGCGGATTCTCGATCAGGCGTACCCAGCGGTGCTTCTCGCGCATTTCCTGCTGGCTGCCGTCGTCGGAGCCGTTGTCGATCAGGATGACTTCGAAGCGTTCCCTGGGATACTCGAGCGCGGCGAGCGAACTGAAACAGCCTTCGAGATGCTGACGGCCGTTGTAGTTCAGAATGATGATCGAAACCCTGGGCAACTGCGCGAGCGTGAGCGCGGCTCCCGGTTCGACGCGCAGCGCATCGAGCGTCAGCGCGCCATGGTGCGCGGTCGCAGCCGGCGTCGTCGGCCGGGCCGGCAACAGCGGTGCGCTGAGCCACTGTTTGAGGAAGCGCTTCACGCGTGCGCCTCGCTGAGGGTCTGGGGCACTCCGTTCGACGGCGTGCCGTCGTGCGCGTCGCGCACGATGACACGCGCCACGCGCAGGAACACCGAGCGCGCGCCGGGGGCGGTGCGCGACTCAAGACGCAGCGACTTTGCCCCACTTGGAATCTGGGCCTGAAAGACGAAGCTGTGCAGACCGTCGACGCCCGCGCTCGAGAACGGCGCAATGCGGCCGACTTCCTGCTGGTCGACGAGCACGCGGCCGCCGAGTTCAACACGCTTCTCCCCCGCCAAGCCGAACACGTGCACTTCGATTTCGCGCTTGCCACCTGCCGCCGGTGCCAACTCGAATTCGATCGCGGCGCCGTCGGGCCGCAACAGCAGCATGTCGGCTCCCTGGACATCGACCGAGCCCTCGCGCTTCACGGCATCGATGCCGCGCAGGTCGAGCCAGGTGCGCGCCTTCGCCGCGAGACGGCGCGCGACCAGGCCGCGATAGCGAAACTCCATCTCGGCGGCGTCTTCGTCGACGGACTTGATGCGCGGAAAGCCCTTGGACAATTGTTCGATCAGTTTCGGCTCGTCGAGGAAGCGCGCGAGCGTGCGCGCCAGATCCGCCGCGTCGCCGACCTCGAAGTGCAGGCCATCGACGCCGTCGCGGACATACTCGGCCATGCCGCCGATGTTGGAAGTCACCACGGGCGTGCCGGCCTGGAAGGCTTCCTGAATCGTGATCGGTGCGTTCTCGAACCAGATCGAGGGCACGACCAGGACGTCGACCTCGGTGTACACCTGTGACAGTCTCGCGTTTTCGAATCGCCCGCGGAAGTCGATGGCCGCGCCGCGCGCGAGATCCCCGAGTTTCGCGTGGTGCGGGTCGCTCTCGGGCCGGAAATCGCCGAACACGTTCAGGACTGCGCGTTGGCCTGCGAGTTCGCGCATGGCCTGACAGAGCACTTCGCCGCCCTTGTACCAGACCAGCGAGCCGATGAAGCCGAAGCGCACACGGCCCCTCGGATCGGGCTGCTTGGAAAGTCGCTGAAGATGGTCCTGGCGCAACCCGTTCTGCGAATAGACGAAGCGCGCCGGATCGAAGACCTTGGTCGCAAGTAGCTTGGAGCGCACGAAGCGGCTGGGTGAGATGCGCAAGTCCGCCGCGTTCCAGGCGTCCAGCAAGAAATCCTGGCGCGCCATCAGGTCGGCGTATTCGCCCTGCCCCGCGGCCGAGGCGAGCAGCGTGCCCAGCGGGCCGAGCAGGGAACCCGCGGTCTTCGCGGCCGGAATGTGCTCGAGCCACTTCTCCTTGACGCACAGGTAGCAGCCCGCGCCCATGTTCTCCTCGCAGCGCACGCCGTCGGGCCGGATCGACTGCACGCGCGCGCAGGTCGGCCACAGGTCGTGACAGTGCACGACCGTCGCCAGCCCAGCGTCCTGCGCCTCGCGCACCAGACCCGCGGAGAGATGGATCAGGTGCTGGAAGTGCACGACATCGGGCGCGAACTTTTGCACGACTTCCAGGAACGGCGCGCGCGCGCGCGGTTGGTCGTAGCTGTCGCGCAGACGGCGATGCTCGAGCCGGTGCGTCATGCGCCAGACGGACAGCGACTCGCCGCTGTGCCAATCGGCTTCGCGGTAGTCCTCGTGCTGCACGGAAAAATCCTTGGGCCCGCCATCGGCTTCGCTCTTCGCCGCGGGCGCGCGCGTCAGGATCGCGACCGCGTGTCCGCGCCGCTGCATCTCGCGCGCAAGACCCAGCGTGTAGATCTCCGTGCCCGCCGACGTGTCCGGCGGAAATCCGTGGACCACGTAGAGGATGCGCAGCTTGGGACTCTGCAGCACGCGCGTGCCGGGCTGGCGCGTGCGCGTCAGGCCGCCCTCGTACAGGCCGACGAAAGCCGCGCGGCGCAGAGCCTTTGCGCGCTCGAGTTCAGCGCGCAGAGCCGCGCCGCGAAGTCCGCTGTCCTCGAGCGCCGCGCGATCGACGACGAGCTGTCGCTCGGTCAGGACTTCGGCGTCCGAGCGCGAAGCCACGCAGGTGCGCTCCAGCCATTCGGCGTTGAACTTCGCGTCAATGCGCGCGCGGGCAGCCATCTCCTCGGGTGAGTAGTCGTGGCTGTGCTCGACGCAGGCGCGGTCGTCGTAGACCACGGTGTGACCTGCCTCGAGCAGAGCGCGCGCCATCAGGATGTCCTCACCGAACTCGGTGCGCGGGAAAGGATGGCGCTCCCAGACGCTGCGGCGCACGGCGCTGGCGACGTCATTGAAGTTGTAGAGCAGTCGCTTCTCGTGCGGATTCATGGCCGCATAGGTTGCGGCATTCGGCAAGCGCACCTCGCGACGCCCGGCGACGTAACCCGGGTCGTTCTCGCCGAAGACTTTGGTCAGGAGCTCCGCATCCTTGCGCGGCAGGTTGCGACACGAGGCCGCCGCGACATTGGGGTCGTCGAAGTTCCTTGCCATGTCGGCCAAGAAATTCGGACCGGCCGGGATCGCGTCCTGGGTCAAGAACACGAGCAGCTCGCCTTTCGAGCGCGCCGCGAGCAAGTTGCGCGTGTCGCCGTGGTCGAACTGGGACTTGTGGATCGACTCGACCCGCAACGGCACCGGAAAGCGTGCTTGGAATTCGCGCAGGATCGCCAGCGTGCGGTCCGTCGAACCGGAATCGATGGCCAAAAAATCCCAGGGAAGAGGACAGACCTGCGCCGCCAGGGCGCCCAGGACGCGCGTCAAGAATTCCTCCCCCTGCCAGGTCGGCATCAGGACCGAAATCGAACGAAGCTGGGGCATGCTCCGGGGGGTTGTGGCGGGGTCTCGAGGCTACGGGCGGGTGAGATGTGGGGCGAGAAAGGGTACGCCGCGGGCGCCGTGCGGGGAAAGGCCGAAGCGCGCGCCGGAGGCGCTATCGACCGCCGGAGTCACGATCCAGGAGTCGCCGCCCGGAGTGCGCGCCGGCGTATTGGCCGAGGATTTGCGCCCCTCTCAGCCAAGGCGAGCGCAGCAGAGCGGACCAGCGGCCATGGCGGGGTTCCCGGGTCAGATAGCGCAGGTCCTCGCGGATTTCGTAGCTGATGCCGCGCGCCACGGAAAGCAGCGAGGGCCGGACCGACTGGCCCAGGACATGCCGGCGAAAATTCGCATCGACTCTGTAGCGCGCGAAGGCCTGCCGCGGCGTGTAGCGGTGCGCATGCTGCACGAGCGCGCGGGGCGTGAAGCGCAGGCGCCAGCCCGCAGTCAGCGCGCGCGCCGCCCAGGCGACGTCCTCGCCGAAGGTCACGTCGGGGAAGGGAATCGCGCGAAACACTTCGGCTCGGATCGCGCTCGCCACGTCGTTCATCACCAGCCACGCGAGCCGCTGGGCTTCTGGCATCGACCAGAGTCCGTCGATGCCGTCGAGGTCGTAACACTGCGGCTTGTCGCCGGCCTCGGGTTGCGCGAGCACGGTCCGCTGTGTCAACGGATCGTCCTCGGGATGGGGCAGGACGCGCGCGCAGACTCCGGCAGTGCGTGGATCTTCGAAGGGCGCGATCAACTCGGCGATGAACCGCTCGCCGCTGGGCAACGCGTCCTGGGAGAGGAAGACCAGAATCTCTCCCCGCGCCGTGGCCGCAATGGCATTGCGTGTCGCGCCGTGCCGGAACTGCGGCTTGGGAATCACATCGATGCGGGCTCCCGCCGCGCGCAGCAGCGCAACCGAATCGTCGCTCGAGCTGGAATCGATCGCGCACAGTTCGATCATTCCGCTCGCGATGCCCGGCGGCCCGTCAGCGAGCCGCTGCGCGGCGAGCACCGGCAACAGACGCGCGAGGTCGCGGGCTCCGTTGTAGGTCGGCAGGCAGATCGAAACGCGCGGCGTTCTCACAGGCCGTCAAGCTACTTCAATTCGGCCGGCGGTTCTCCGATCCGGCGCCAGGCTTCGTCGCCGCGTTCGATGCCGCGGGCAAATTCGATCTCGGCGGCCAGGGTCGAGAGCGCGGGCTTCGCGGACTCCTTGGGATCGATGCAAAAAAGGTCCCAGCCTTCGCCGCGGTAACCATGCTGTCGCACATACCACTCGCCGGTCTTGTGGTCCTTCTCGAGCGGGAAAGCGACGCAGTGCCAGGGTTTGTAGGCGAAGCGCTCGCCCTCGAGGGCCCCGACCTTGTGCAACACGCAGCCTTCATTGGCGAACACACACCAGCCCTGCGAAACCGCGAGCGTGCGTCGGCCCTCTTTGATGCGCCGCGTCAGGAAGCCCTTGCTCTCGATCAGGCGCCGCGCCTTGGGCAAGAGATGTGGCAAGAACTTTTGCAGGTTGTCCTGGATGCGCTGCGCCTCGCCCGGCGAGATGCCGGGGCGGCCATTCTTGCAGCAAACTCCGCCGCAGACCGGGAACACGCATTCATAGGTAGCGCTCGAAGCATTCAAGATCGGCAGTTCGATCTCGCGCGCCTTGCTCTTCGTGTTCACGCTCATCGATCGAGCCTCTTGGAGTAGATCAACTTGTCGTCGCCGATGCGGAAAAAGTCCTCGAGTCTGGCGACCTCGCGGTAGCCGCAGGCCAGATAGAACGCGCGCGTCGGCAGATAGCTGGCTTTGCCGCCGGTCTCGATCATCAGGCAACGGCCGCCAGATGCGCGCACGCGCTCTTCGACATGCGCGAGCAATTTCCGGCCGACCCCGCCGCCCTGCTGCACCCGATCGACCGCGATCCAGTACAGATCGTGCACGCCGTCGCTCATCGGATTCAGCCCGAAGCAGGCGTACCCGACGGCACCGTCGCCGCGCTCCGCGACGACGAATTCGTAGCCTCCCCCGCCGGGCGTCAGGCCCAAATCGATCAACTCGAGCGCGACGGCGATCTCGGGCTCGTAGAACATGTCCGTTCCGACGAGCAACGCCGCGAGAGTCGCCCGGTCGCGCGGTTCAAGCGCGCGCAGACGCAGCTCGGATGGCGGACTCGAGGATGGATTCAATGAGCTGTTCATAGGAAATTCCGCTGCGCTGCGCGGTCAGGGCGAAACCGGCGTCGCGCGAGAGATCGGGGTTGGCGTTGACGTCGATCACGGCCAGCCGCGGAGCAGGCTCGTCCGTGGCGCGCAAGTCCACACGAGCGTACCCGGACAGACCCAACGCGCGCCACGCGCCGACGGCGGCCGCGCGGATCCTGGCTCCGAGCTCCGCGTCCACGACTGCGGCGATCGAACGCGTGCCCCTCCACTCCGGCGAATCCTCGATCCACTTCGCCCCGTAGGTCACGATGCGCGGCGCGCCGGCGGGAAAGTTCGTGAAGTCGATCTCCGAGAGGCTCAGCACACGCGGCGCAGCGCCCGGCTTCTCGCCCGCGAGCAACGCGACGTTGAATTCGCGGCCGGCGAAGTACTCTTCGACCAGCGCCGGCTGCGCGTAGCGCTCGATGACGAAGCGCGCGCGAGCCCGTGCCGCAGCTTCATCGCGGGCGACCGATTCGAGCGCGATGCCGTGGCTGGCGTCCTCACGCGACGGTTTGATCAACAGCGGAAACGCAAGTCCTGCGAGCGACTCGCTGCCGTCGCAAAGCATGGCACCGCGCGCAATCGGCACGTTCTGCGCTGCGAGCACGGCGCGCGCGAGCGATTTGTCCAGGCACAGTGTCATCGCACGCGGTGCACTGCCCGTATAACACAGCCCGCGCAGTTCCAACGCCGCGGCGAAGTGCGCTTCACAGCGCGCATCGCCACCGAGCGACTCGACCTGGTTGAAAACAGCGTCACAGACCAACTCTGCGACGAAGGACAGGACGTCGCGCTTGTTCACTGGCGCCGCAACCGCGCGCGCGTGCCAGCCGCGCGAAGTCAGCGCCTCGACGATGTTGCGCACGGCGCCCTCCACACCCGCCACTGCCAGCGCATCCTCCGCTGTGCCGGCCGCCAGCGCGCCGTCGTCGTTGAACACAACGCAGATCTCGCGGCCGCGACTCACCGCCGCAGCCCCAGGCGTTCCACGGCACCCTCGACGATGGCGAGGATCATTCGGTCGTAGGGCAAGCCGGCTTTTTCAGTCAGCATCGCCAAGTCGCTCCAGCCCGGTTTCAAACCCGGCAGCGGATTGATCTCGAGGAATTTTGGCTCGCCATCGCGGCCCACGCGCAGATCCACGCGGCCGACATCGCGACACTCGAGTGCGCGGTAGGCGAGCAGCGCGACCTCCTCCATGCGCGCGATCAAGGCCTTCGGCTGGCGCGGTGGCACGACGTACTCGATACGCTCGGCGAAGTTCAGATCGCGCTTGACCTCGAGTGAATAGACGAAGTCCTCGCTCGCCTCGCGCAGCGGCACGATTTCCATCGTGCCCAGAACGCGCGCAGTTTTGCCCGTGCCCAGGATCCCGACCGTCGCCTCGACTCCCGGCAAGAACTCTTCGACCAGCGCCGGCTGGGCATAGTCGGCAAGAATCTTGCGCACACGCTGGTCCAACGAGTGCCGATCATCGCAGCGCGTGCCGTCGCGAATGCCCATGCTCGAGCCCTCGGAGAGCGGCTTGGCGAACAACGGGAAATTCAGCGCGCAGGTTTCGACCTGACGCGGATCGTCGATCACCTGGAATGCGGCCGTCGGCACGCCCACGGCGGCGACGAGTCGCTTGGCCACGGCCTTGTCGAGCGTCGTCGCGCAGGTCAACGGATCGGAATGCGTGTACGGAATGCCGAGCATCTCGCACAGCGCGGGCACGTGGGCCTCGCGCGAGCGCGAGCCAAAACCCTCGGCGATGTTGAAGACCAGATCGACAGGCCGCTCGAGCAACTCCCGCACCAGCGCCCGGCCGCCGCCCAGGCGCACAACGCGGTGGCCGCCGCCCACGAGCGCGCGCTCGATGCCCTCGACCGTCGCAAGCGAGTCGAATTCCTCCAGCAGGTCGTCGGGAGCCGCAGGGCGCGCCGCCGCGGCCGCGGCGAACTCCGACCTCAAATCGTAGGCAATGCCGATCAACATGATCGTCGCCCGCGCGCCGCGGACAATCGCGGCGCGCTTGAAACTGAGCCTTGCATCGACTCAGGTCTTCGCGTGACCGTTGCTCTGCGCCGGCGTCGCGGGAACCGGGCGCAGCGACGTTCCGCGGTGCACCCAGGTGCTCTTGCCGACCACCAGTTCGTCCTCGCCGGACGGTGACAGAGCAGGAACCCGATTCTCATAGAGCGGTGCTTCCGGTTCGCTCGACTTGGCCTGTCCGCGCTTGCGCGGCGTTTTTTTCGCCGGCCCGCTTTGCGTGCCCGCAGAAACCAGTCGGCCACCGCTGGGCGGCGGCTGCGGGTGCAGCTCGTCGTTGTCCGGGCGCGGCTCGTAGTACTCGTACAGATTGCCCTGGAAGTTGCGCAGCACCGCACGGCCCTTGTCACGCTCGTAGTGCAGCAGGTACTGCGGTGCCACGGGGATCTTCCCCCCACCGCCGGGCGCGTCGACCACATAGGTCGGAATCGCCAGGCCGCTGGTGTGGCCGCGCAGGCCTTCCATGATCTCGAGACCCTTGGAAATCGGTGTGCGAAAGTGCTCCGCTCCGCGGATCGGATCGCATTGATACAAGTAATAAGGCCGCACGCGCATGCGCATCAGCCCGTGGCACAACGACTTGATCGTCTCGACCGAGTCGTTGACACCCTTGAGCAGCACGGCCTGGTTGTTGAGCGGAATCCCGGCGCGCGAGAGCTTGTCGCAGGCCGCCGCGGCCTCGGGGGTCAACTCGCTGGGATGGTTGAAGTGCACATTGATCCACAGCGGGTGATACTTGGCCAGCATCGCGCACAACTCGTCGTCGATGCGCTGCGGCAGGGCCACGGGCACGCGGCTGCCGATGCGAATGATCTCGAGGTGCGGAATCGCGCGCAGCTTGGAGAGGATCTGCTCCAGCTTGGCGTTCGAGTAGTTCAGCGGATCGCCGCCGGAAACGACCACGTCGCGCACCGCGGGCGTGCGCGCGATGTAGTCGACCATGCGGTCGAGCTCCACATCCGGTGTGGCGCCCTCGTACATCGTGCGCTTGCGCGTGCAGTAGCGGCAGTAGATCGCGCAGTTGTTCGAGACCACCATCAGGACGCGGTCGGGATAGCGGTGCGTGATGCCCGGCACGGGCGAGAATTTCTCCTCGCCCAGCGGATCCTCTTCGCCCACCGCGCGAAATAGATTTTCTTCCGCGAGCGGCACCACCTGGCGCAGGATCGGATCGTCGGGATCGTCCTTGTCGATCAGCGACAGGTAGTAGGGCGTGATGCCCATGCGAAAATCGCGCAGCACTTCAGCGCGGTCCTGCCATTCGTCGGGCGGGATCTCGAGATGTCGAGCCAGGGCTTCGAGCGACGTGATGCGCTGGCGGAACTGCCAGCGCCAATCGCTCCAATCTGCGTCGCTGACTTCGGGAAAGTAGTGCGCGCGGCCGAGGCGGCGCGCGCGAAGAGCTGGCTGCGGTGCGTTGAGCTGCATGTAGTTGTTCCCGGCGCGCCTTCGGCTCGCAGGAGAGTGAGTCCGAGGGCGGTTTCGGGTCGAAGAAACGCGAAGTGCAAGGCCCGTGCCTGCTTCCTTGAAGGCCACGCGCGAATCGGCCTAAGTGGTTGAGCAAGCGCGCGTTACTGGCGGAAGCCACGAACCCTCCCGAAAGCGTAGGGGGCGAAATCGGACGCTCAAGCTCCGATCTATTCAGAGCCCGCACCTCCGATTCACAAAGAGTCGGAACTCGGGCCTCCGAAATGGCGCTGCGAGTCGCTAGCCTCTGCCCACCCATGCTCTCGCGCATCCTGCTCGCGCTCGACGACCCGGCTCTGGTGCGACGCCTGCGCCGAGCGCTGGTCCTGCCCGACGTACTTATCGAGGTGCTCAACCCCAGGGCCGAGATCGCGCCCGAACTCGCGCGCCACTCCGGCGACCTGTTGTTGGTGAGCCGCAGTCTGTTGCCGGAACCCGCGACGAGCGCGATCGCGACCCTACGCGCCTTGCCCGAAGCGCCCGACGTCGTGGTGCTGACCCGCGCCGAGGACGGCGAAGACCGCGCGCGGCTTTTGGCGGCCGGCGCGCAGTCGGTCCTGATCGCGCAGCTTTCGCCGCCGACCCTGCGCGAAGTCCTGACCTCGATCCTGGCGCGCCGCGAGCAACTCGAAGCGCGCGGCGAACGTTCGCTCGGTCTGACGCCGCACCTTTCGGATTTCATTACGTCGAGTCCCGCGATGCAGGCCTTCATGGGCTTGGTGCACCGCGTGGTCGCGTCGGACACGTCGCTGTTGATCCTGGGCGAAACCGGTGTCGGCAAGGAGCACCTCGCGCGCGCGATCCACGCCGAAAGTCCGCGCGCCCCGGGCCCCTTCGTCTCGGTCAACTGCGGCGCGCTGACGGAAACGCTCTTGGAAAGCGAACTCTTCGGTCACGAAGAAGGCGCCTTCACCGGCGCCACGCGCGCGCGGCGCGGCTGTTTCGAAATGGCCCACCGCGGAACGTTGTTCCTCGACGAGATCGGCGAGCTTCCGGCGCACCTGCAGTCCAAGTTGCTGCACGTCCTACAGCGCCGCGAGATCCAGCGCCTGGGCTCGGAGTCCAAAGTCGCCATCGATGTGCGCGTCGTAGCCGCGACCAACCGCGACATCGGCGAAGAAGTGCGCGCCCGGCGCTTTCGCAACGACCTCTATTATCGTTTGAGCGTCGTGACGCTTTCGATCCCGCCGCTGCGCGAGCGGCGCGAGGACATCGGCGCGCTGGCCGAGGCCTACGTCGAATATTATCGCCAGCACATCCGTCGCGACGTGCGCCGCGTCGCGCCCGATGCGATTGAAGCCATGGCGCGCTATCCCTGGCCGGGCAACGTGCGCGAGTTGGTCAACATCATCGAGCGCGCGATGCTGCTGGCCAACGGCGACGAGATCACGCTGGCGGACCTGCCCGAGAGTCTGCGCGCACCCACGTCCGGCGATTCCGATCTCGTGTCGAAAGTGGTGACACCGCACTGGGCCGGCGCCTCGTCGAAATGGACGGAAGAACCGCTCGAGGAAGTGCGCCGCCGCGCCATGGAGTCGATCGAACGCACCTACCTCGAAGCGCTGCTGTCGCAGACCGGCGGCCGCATCGGACTCACGGCGTCGCGCGCTGGCATCCAGCCGCGTTCGCTGTTCGAAAAGATGCGCCGCTACGGTCTGCGCAAGGAGGACTATCGCAAGCCGGCGGCGAAGCCCGAACCCGTTGCCGCCGCGAAGTCCGCGTCGCGCCGTTCTCTCACCGGCTGACGCGCCAGAACGTTCCGGCCGTCGCATCCAGTGCGAAGAGCACCCCCGCCGGAGCCTGCGTCAGCGACCGCACGCCCGCGGACGTGAAATCACCCCCGGCAAGCACCGCCTCCGCCCAGCAGGGTCTGGCGCAGGCCATGGCCGCAGGCGGCGAGCTAAGCCGGTTCGAGTTTGACGCGCTGCGGATCACGCGTGAAATCGCGGCAGATGCGCGCGGTTGGGAGAAGCAACTCACTCCAACACGCACGCTCAAACTTCGATCAGGCGTACCAGTGTCGAGTGCAACGCTCGCTGGAACAAGCGTCGTCCTAGCGTACAACTTGGTGCTTGAGTCTGCTCAGGTCTACTCGACGGCGTCTTCAATGGTCGCTTCGCCGTGGCGGGCGATCAGGTTGCGGGCTTCGCCCCCCTCGCGCGTCGCCAGTCGGACCGGCGCGCCCCACAGGCGTTCGACGCACAAAAGCGTCGCCTTGGCGGCATCGAGTTCGAGGTCGCGGCCGTCGTGGTGGTGGCGCAGTTCGAGCATGCGCGTCGGCGACTCCCCCACCGAGACCAGTTCGATCTGCGGCAGACCGCCCCACGAAAGATCCTGGATCAGTCGCGCTTTGACGCGCGCGGGATCGCGCTCGACGACCTCCGTGCGACCCGTCTTGGCGTTCGTACCGTAGAGGAAGAGTTTTTGGCGCTCCACGAACGCGGCGTCGACCAAGAGATCGATCAAGCTCGCGTCGTTGTGGATGCGGCGCAGGCGAAAAATGTCCAGGCCCTGCTCGAAGGCCGAGCGAAAAAGTTCGATGCCGAGCTTGTAGGGATTGACACGCCCCGGCGAATCGGCGGTCGCGCCCGAATGGCAATCGGCGAAGTCGACAATTTCGGAATCACTCAGCACACCACCGGTCAACAGGCGCGCGTGCCAGAACGAAGCCCAGCCCTCGTTCATGATCTTGGTCATGCGCTGGGGCTGAAAGTAGTAGGCCTCGCTGCGCACCATCTCGAGCAGTTCGCGCTTCCACTGCGGCAAGGGCGCATGGGCCGCCAGGAAGCCGAGCAGGTCGAAGGTAGGCGGATTCGACGCGCTGCGCACATCGGCGCCGAGACGGCGACGCAAGGGCAAGTAGGGATCGATCAGCGTCTCGAGCGAGAGCGCCGTGTCCAGAAACGACTCGACGCAGTCCTGGCCCTCGCGATCCATCGCCTGGCGCACCAGGTTCGAGTGCCAGCCCATGCGGTCCAACATTCCGCGGTCGGTC
>JAYUOR010000123.1:0-5046 GCA_043760765.1 Planctomycetota bacterium
CGAGGCTGTAGGCCCGAGGGAGCGGGCCCGCGCGGCCGCGCTCGGGCCAGTTTGACACGGCGGCAGTTTTGGGTGCCTCGCTCAGTACTCTCTGTCGACCATGCTCCCCGCCGCATTCATCCTCGCGTGCTCGTTCCAGTTCCCCGAGTCGGCGAAGCAGGCTGCGCGCGACGAACCGCTCGCCGGTTTCGCGCTCGAGCGCAAGCCCTTGGCTGCGGGCACGCATGCGTTGCGCCGCGCGGCGCGGCCGGGGATGTACTTCGACGCGGTCGGCAATCAGAGCTTCACGTGCGGGCGCGAGGACGGAACTTTCGAGTCGTGGGTCTGGCCCTGGCAGATCTTTCACGACGCGCGGTTTTCGTTTCGAGCCGAGAAGGCGCTCGAATCGTTCGAACTCGCGCGCTACGCCAGCGCGATCGAAGTCACGCCGCATTCGACGACACTGACGTACTCCAGCGCCGATGCCCGCGTCGACGTGATGTACTTCTGTCCCGACGACGAGCCGGTCGCGTTCCTGTGGCTGGCGGTCGATGTCGATGCGCCGGGGACGTTGAGTTTTTCGTTCCGGCCGCGTCTGCAGCCGCAATGGCCGGCCGCGGTGGGTGGCGTGGCGGGAAACTTCGAGGCTGCACTGGGAGGCTTCGTACTTTCCGAGCCGTCCGCGCGTGTCGCCGCCGTCGTCGGCTCGCCCTGGGCGACGCGCGCCACGAGCGGCGAACAGTATCTGTTGCCCGATGGCGCGCTGCGCCTTGATCTCGCCGTCGAACCGGCGCGCGCGAAGCGCGAGTGGATTCCGATCGCGATCGTCGCCGTCGATGGCGAGCACTCGCCCGAGCGCGCGAAGCAGGCCTACGTTGCGGCGTTGCACGACGCCTCCGCGTTGTTCGATCGTCACGCGAAGCGCTGGGCCGAGCGCGCGGCCGCGATTCCTGTTCCTAACGTCGAGCCCGCGCTCGACGAGGCTTTTTTCTGGAACGCAGTTTCGCTGCAGCAGGGTTGGGTGCACTCGGCCGCGCTCGGCGACGGGCTCGTCGCCGGATACGGGCCCGCGGGAGCGAGTTCGCAGCGGCCGGGTTTTGCCTGGTTTTTTACCGGCGACGTGGGCTTGAACACACCTGCGTATCTCGGCGCGGGTCTGGCCGACACGCTGAAGATCGGCCTCGAGTTCGCGCAGCGTCACCAGCGCGACGACGGCAAGATTCCGCACGAGGTCGTGCTCTCCGCGCAGCTGTGCGATTGGTTCGCGAAGTATCCATTCGCCTACATTCACGGCGACACGACTGGTCTTTGGATCCACGCCTGCCGCCAGTACCTCGACCACACCGGTGATCGCGCGTTCCTCGCGCAAGCTTGGCCGGCGATCGTCGCGGGCTACCGTTGGATCCTCGCGCAGGACGGCGACGGCGACGGTCTGCCGGACAACTCGCGCGCCGGGATGGGAGCCTCGGAGATCGGCGCGCTGCGCAACAATCTCGCTACCGATATCTACCTTGCGTCCGCGAGCGCGGTCGCGTTGCGCGATGTGAGCGAACTTGCGCTCGTGCAGGGCGACAAGGGCTTGGCGCGCGAAGCACACGCTGCCGCCGCTCGTGCGATCGCGCGCATCGCCACGGGCTTCTGGGACGAATCGCGCGGCGCATTGGCGCACTCGCTTCTTCAGGACGGCACGCGTTCGAGCGAACTCACGCCTTGGCCCGCGGTCAGTGTGGCGTGGAAACTCGTCGACGGTCCGCACGCGCTCGCCACGATGAATGCGATCGGCGCTGACGAGTTGACGACCAAGTGGGGCGTGCGTTTTCTGTCGTCGCGATCGGTGCTCTTCGATCCGAAGGGCTACAACCAGGGTGCGGTCTGGCCGTTCATAACCGGACTTGCGGCGCTGGGGGACTTCGAGGTCGGTCGTGCGCAGACAGGTTACGACAAGCTCGCCATTGCCGCGCGCCTGACGACCAGCGAAGCGCTCGGGCGCACGCCTGAAATCCTTTCAGGCACGCGCGAGCGCACGCTCGACGCTTCCGTGCCGCACCAGTTGTTCTCGTCGATGGCGGTCGTCGCGCCGCTGGTTGCGGGCCTTTTCGGTTACGAGCCCGATGCGCTGAATGCCCGCATCGTCCTGCGACCATGCATCCCCGATTTCTGGGGCGAGCGCGCGATCGCGATTCGAGGTTTGCACTTCGGCACTCAGCGCATAGATCTCTCCCTGGTGCGGCGCGCGGGCGTGTACGAAGTGGAATGCATCACGAGCGGCCCCGCGCCGAAGATCGAACTCGCGCCGCGCAACGGACGCGCGGGAGCCGTGCGCGTGAGCGCGCGCTGACTCGGGAAGTTCGCGATCGACGAGAACTGATCGCCGCGATCTCCGCGGGCAGCGCTGTCCGACGGAGCTTCCGCCATCTCGGACTCTCCCGAGAGCGTTCGATTCTCTGGACGGCACGCGTCATCGAAAGTCGAACGCCTGTGGCATCACGAAGAACCTCGTGGGGAGTTTTCCGTGTGTGTGGCAGCCAGCGCGCGCCAGCACGTTGACAAGCAGGCCGCCCCTCTGCGCTTGGGAGTCACCAACGGCCACGATGCGCCACGCGCAAAGCTTCGGTCACCAACTCCCTACGCCATCGCTCGAATCACAGGGTCCAGCAGCGCGGTGGTGCTATTGTGGGTAGGCGGACCGAGCCGTGGTGTTCCACACCCTTCCGCAATCGGGCCGCCAACCATGGACTTGATCGGACAAGTGACGCGTCTGCCCTACATACGCGGGCTTTGGAAGCGATTCCCCGTTGGATCGCTCGACCTGCGAATGAAGTGGGGCATCCTCCCCGAGTACCCGTCGTATGCCTATGGCGTCTACTGCGCGGCGCAACTCGCATCGAACCTGAATATTCCCCGCATTTCAGTGCTGGAGCTTGGCGTCGCGGGCGGAAGAGGACTGCTCGCTCTCGAGAAGATCGCCGCGGAAGTGGAGGGTTGCTTTGGAGTCGGCATCGACGTGATCGGATTCGACACCGGGCAAGGCATGCCCGGAGGCATCGACTATCGTGACATGCAGCACGTTTGGACAGGCGGGTTCTATCAGATGGACGCCGACAAGCTGCGCCAACGTCTGACGCGAGCGAAGCTCATCCTCGGTGACGTCGGGGACACCGTTCAAAGCTGGCTCGCCGGAAAAGACCTTGCGCCCATCGGCTTCGTTTCGTTCGACATGGACTACTACAGCTCGACGGTCAAGGCATTCGGGCTCTTCGAAGGGCCGCCGTCCACGCATCTCCCGCGCGTGCATTGTTATTTCGACGACATTGCCGGGCCGGAATTCGCGTGCATGAACGAGTACGTGGGCGAACTGCTCGCCATCCGTGAATTCAACGACGCACATCCGAGGCGCAAGATCTGTCAGATCCAAAATCTGCGCTGCGCCCGGCAACGAGATGAGGCGTGGTACGCGCAGATCTACGCTTTCCACGACTTCGAGCATCCGCTCTATGCCGTGAATGTCGCCCCGAAAGCGGAGTCCTGGAGACAGCTCCCGATCTGAGGGGGGCCGCGCGACCGCGATCGACTCCGCGTGCAGATGTTCCGCCCGCCGGCGTGGCGATGTTTACACGCGGTACCGGCGTTCGAAGTTGCCGATTTCCAGCGGTTGATCCTGTCTGTGTCCTTGGAGCACCTGCGGCACAGACCTTCGATCGGATACCTGGGTTCCGGCCTTGGTCAGGCAGTGGGGGATCAGTTCGACAGCCGGTACGCAGTCGCCTGTATTCCTCGCTTCGTCAATCCGATTCGATCAAGGCGCAAAGACGATGTGCTTGGCGTCGGAGAAGTTGGTCGCCGATCCGCCGCCGGCCGGATCGCGGTACCAGTACTGGAAGTTCCAGTTCGAGCCGGGAAGGATCGCATTCGGGCCTGCGCCGAACGGAGCGTGACTCAGATCAAGCTTGTATCTCGCGGCTCCTGCCGCGGAAGAGACCAGCGGCGGCAACACGCGCTGGATGGCTCCGCCGAGGCAGAGCATTCCGTTGCCGAATGGCACCCGTGTCTGCTGCGCTCCATAGAAAAACATGCCTGGTTTCTTGGGCGGAAGGCCCGACACTTCGAACACGAGATCGTTGGCCGTCAGTCCGGGGCAGCCTGCGACGGTGATCCATGCGCCGATCGGCGAGGCGGAGTTCGCAGCCGCCGGCGAGCAGTAGAGCGACACCGATCCGCAGGCAGGAACGGAGTCGTAGCGCGCGACCGTGCGGCTCACCCGCGCCGACACCTCGACGTAGCTCTGGCCGCTGAGCAACACGGGCACGTTGCACTGGCCGTAGGAATTCCAGCCCCAGGCGACGAGCGACCCGTCGCTGCGGCGCGCCACCGTGTGGATATCGCCCGCCGCAACCTCGACGTTGCCGAGACCGCTTGGCAGCGCGGGCGTGTCGCACAAGTACGGAGTCAGTTGATTGCGTCCAGAGTCAAGTCGACTTCGCCTGCTGAGGTTGATCCGACTGTGGACGAATTCACCTGACTCAGTACGGCAGCTTCTTGAGAATGCCGCTCACTTCAGCCTCGACGGCGCTCGCGACGGCTTCATCGATGTCGAGTTGCGTGACTTTGAGCGGATTGACGTCCGGCACCGTGGCGGTGGCGGGCCTAGATTGCTTCAAGTTGAAAAACGCCTTGCGCTGCCCGTTTTCGATCACCGAGATTTCCCACGTGCAGCTGCCCTTGACCGTGCGCCCGGGTTTGTCTTGCTCGACATTGACCTTGAGGCAGAGGATATGCCCGCCCTCCTTCGCGGTTCCAAGCGCGTGATTGCTGGCAGTCTTGAACGCTTTCTCGACAGCAACCTTGGCCGCCTTCATTCCGCCCGGTTCGAACTTCGACTCGAACACCTTGACGCTCTTGACCTCGACTCCGACGTTGACTTTCGGCATGGGCTGATTCCTCCGTGGCTGGGGAGTGTACCCGGTCAGGCGATCTTGATCCGACCGCAGATGAATTCTTCGGACTCGGTACATTGATCGGCGATGACCGAACGCCTGCTCGCCGACAAGCCGGAACGATTGATCGCTT
>JAYUOR010000124.1:0-5030 GCA_043760765.1 Planctomycetota bacterium
TGAGGGGCTCACTGAATCCGCTGTTGACGATCTCAGCGCCGCCCCGGGATCCGCACCACGCGCCTCAGCGCTTCGATCGGGTAGAGCAGAGGCGGAACCGGCATCTCGATCAGGCGCATGACGCGAATCCGGCGCGCGCAAACGACCCATTGGCACACGACGAGCAGAAGGAGCGCCGATGCGAGCAGGCCGGCGTTCAGCAGGTGGTTGTCCGTGCCCTCCATCGCGGCGCCCAACACGAAGAAGTCGTAGAAGCCATGCCAAAGGGTCGGCTCGATCAGCGAGAGCATGCGCTCGCGTTTGGCCGCCGCCCCGTGCAGGCACGACGCGCGCGCCAGGTGATGCCCCATGATGGTCCCGTTGAGCGCATGGCACGGCACCGCGCTTACCGAGCGCGCGATGCCGACGGCGACTCCGCCCGCCAGCACATAGCTGATGTTCTCTACCATCGCGAAGCCCAGCGAAATCGTGACCGCATACACGATCCAGTCGAACGGCTCGTTGATCTCGGGGTCCTTGCGCGCCAGCATCAATAACCCGAACCGCTTGGACGCTTCTTCGACGAGCGCCACTCCGAATACGATCGCGAAGAGGAGCGTGATCAGGCTCGGTTTGTAGCTCGCACCCAGGACTCCGCGGTAGGCGCCGTGCAGCGAAACCTCGGCGATCAGGGCCGGGATGACCGTGAGCATCCCGACGAACAGGTAGCGCAGCACATTGCGCATCGGCTCCTTTTGGCGATCTACGCTCCAGATCACGTGCAAGAGCGCGAGCACGGGGCCGACCGCGAAGGCGAAAAGGAGAGGCCATCCCATGATCGATTGACGTTGCTTCTACCATGCAGGGACGACAGACCGGAAGTCATGCGGCCGGTGTGTCCCGAAAACCCCATCCGGACCCCGAGAACGCGTTAGAACGTTGGCCTGAGCGGATCCTGCACGCACGGCCGAAGTCCATCGCCGCGCGTTTCTGATTCCGGGTGGATGATTCCTCTACCTCCGGTCCGCGCGCTCTGCATGCCACAAGCCGCGTTGGTCCCGGATACTTTTGCGCCACGCGAGCAGCATGCGGTGCTCAAGCGCAGCGTGCCGCTGTAGCGCCGGCTACGGATCGGTCTCGCCCATGCGTTCAATGCTCGGGACGTGACCCGGCGCCCGCCGCAGACCGCGGAACCAGCGCCCGGTAACGGCCCGCGGGGACCTCGATCTCCACGTCGTCGCCGACGATCGTCGCCGGACCCGCGCCGAAATCGCGCGCCGCGGCCAAGGGACCGCCCGGGACGCCCGCGAGCGACGCGACCGGCAGGCGCAGGCGCGCGCGCGAGCCGACGGGCACATCGATCTCGAGCCGCAGAAAGTTCTCGTCGCACTGCCACCCACAGATGATCCGCCCGCGCGGCGTGTCGAGTTCGCAGCGCGCACTGTGTAGCCCGGGGACAAACGCCGGCTCGAGAGCGAAGTGCGCGTAGCCTGGCCCGTCCGCGAGCGGCCGGATTCCGGCCAGGCCCTCGACGAACAACGCGCCGATCGAGAGGAACGAGCTGTGCATGCGCGAGTTCACGCCGTCCCACTGCTCCCAGATCGTCGTCGCGCCCCGCGCGAGCATATCGCCCCAGCTGGGGAAATCGTGCTGCGCGGCGACCAGGGCGAGCAGGTCCGCGCGCCGCTCTTCGAGCAGCAGCTTGGTCAGCATCCAGGTCCCGTGGATCCCAGTGTCGACATGCCGGCGCGTCTCGATGTCGGCGTACAGGCGCGTGAGCAGCTCCGCGCGCAAGCTCGCGTCGCCAAGACCGGCAAGCACGGGCAGCGCGAGGTACGTCTGGCGCGGTGAAACGTACACGCGCAGTTGCGGATCGAAGAAGCGCGCGTGGACGGCGGCGGCGAGTTCTTCGGCGCGCGCGCGCAGCCGTGCAGCGTCGCGATCGCGGCCGAGCGCTTGCGCGATGCGCACGGCGGTGCGCACGTTCCACACGCGGTAGGCGTTGTTGAAGAAGAGCGTATTCTCCGTCGCCGGTCCGCCCGCCTGCTCTTCGCCCGGCGGCACCCAGTCGCCGAGGAACGAGTAGACCGCCTCCACGTAGCGCGGATCGGCGTAGAACTGAAGCACGCCATCGACGGTCTGCGTCTCGAGGAACGCGAGCCAGCGCTCGATCGTCGGCCAGGCGCGCTCGAGCACGCGCCGGTCGCCGCAGCGCAAGTATGTCTCCCACGGCAGCATCACGACGATGCCGCTCCACGCCGGGCCGCCGCCGCCGCGATAGGTCGGACACGTGAACGGCAGGTTGCCGTGCTCGTTCTGGATGGCGGCCCAATCGTCGAGCCACTTCGCATAGAACGCCGCCATGCCGAAGTGGTCGAGCGCGGTCTCCATCGTGGCGTGCGCGTCCCCGCCGTAACCCCAGCGCTCGCGGTGCGCGCAGTCGACGGTGTAGCCGCCCAGGCTCAGGCACTCGAAGGTCCAGGCGACCGCGTCGTGCACGCTCTGCAGCAGCGGATCTGAGCAGGCGAAGCGCGCGCTGCGCGCATAGTCGCTGCGCACCAGGAAACCGCGCACGTCGGCGAGCTGTGGCGCGCGCGCGCAGCCTTCGATCGTCAGCCAGCGCGCGCAGGCATAGTTGAAGCGCTGCTCGAACACGCCTTCGCCGGCGGTGTCGAGCACGAGTTCGCTCGCCTGGCCGTACGTCGTTTCCTCGTCGTCGCGCTCGGAGAAGCGCAGCGCGACGGTCGCGCACGGCTCGCCGGAAAGCCGCGCGCGCGTGAAGCCCGTGAACGCGCGGCCGAAGTCGACGCGCCAGACGCCCGGCCGCAGCTCCTCGACCGCGACCGGTTCGATCTGCTCGACGCGACGCGTCGGCTCGCAGGCCTCGGCGACGATCGCGACATCGACCGGGAATACGCGAGCGTGCGGCCAGCGCGCCACGTCGGCGCCGGCGGCCAGCGTGCACCAGTCCGTGTGCGCGGCGTCGGCGTCGACGCGCTCGCCGCCATAGCTGCCGAAGCCCCACGGACCGATGTGGCGCGTCGAGCTTTGGCTCACGCGCCAGTCGGGGCCGGTCGCGAAGTGCAGCACCCGTCCGTCGGCGAGCTCGACCTCGAGCTGCGCGCGCGCCAGGGGATAGGCCGCTACGCCATAGCGCGCGTTCGCCGCCCAGCCCGAGCCGAGCCACAGCCCGAGCGCGTTCGCGCCCGCGTGCAAGCGGCCGGTTACATCGTAGGTGACAGCGCGCGCGCGCTTCGAGAGGTCGCTGACGCTCGGCATCAGCACGGCGTCGCCGCAGCGCTCGCCGTCGAGCCACAGTTCGTGGTAGCCCAGCGACGCGACGTGCTCGACGGCGCGCCGCGGCGCCGCGGGCAGATCGATCGTCGTGCGCAGCCAAGGCGCGCTCGCGCGCTCGGCGGTGTCGGCGTCGGGCGCGCCGATCCAGTCCGCGGTCCAGTCGGCGGAGCCAAGCAAGCCGACGGAAAAGCGCGCGGGCGCGCTCCACTCCGACGCGACGCCATCGCCGTCCCACACGCGCACCTTCCAATGAACCTCGGCTCCCGCACCGAGGGGCGCGCCGCCCCAGGCGGCCGTCAGGACGTCGCCGTCGCGCACGACGCCCGAGTCCCAGCGATCGCCGCGATCGGCTGCGAGCCGCGCGTTCGTTGACGCCGCGAGCACGCGCCACGCGCTCACACTCCGACCATTCTGCGCCGGGTTTTCGACGCGCCAGGAGAGCAGTGGCTGTGTCTCGCCGATGCCGAGCGGATCGACGCGGTGCTCGCAGCGCAAGTCGAGCGGCTGTAGCGCGCCGCCGTCGCCGCCGGAGGTCACTGCGCAACCGTAGAGCGCAACGCAAACACACAGGACTGCAAAGAGCTTGCGGATCATGGCGCGATCCTAACGAAGGAAGCGGCGCGAATGCGTGCAACAGCAAGCCAGGAGCGTGGATGGGAAGAAGGCCGGCCTCCGCGCGTGGGCCGGTAGCGAGCCTTCGGTGCGACGCTTGACGCAGAACTTCTCCGTCGTCGCCGCAGGCGTGCACCGTGTGACCCGTAGGGAGTTCGATGTGGCCTTCCGTGCGAGGCCGTCGCACGGGAGAATCGATCGCGTTTGAGGTCGGCGTCGAACTCCTGCCTGCCACAGGGCGTGAGGTCGGTGCGCAGAGAGTCATGGTCGCGCCTTGCCGAGGAGCGCCTCGGAATGCGGCAGCAGAGGAAAGGAGGTCAGTCCGCCGGCGACTCCTGAGCTCAGCGCAGGGCTTCCGTGGGCTCCGCCACCAATTGACATCTCGAAAGTGCGTACCGTGACCGCGCTTTGGACTGCTCATGCAGGCGGCACAGTGCGCGACCTTCGATCAAGTCACCCTTGCCACTACGCCCATGTTCGTTCGCGCGGGTGGCGCTCCGCGCAGCCTACCAAGGTCTTGGCTGCTTCCTTTCCTCGGCCGGCGCGATAGGGTGAGTCCACCGCCCCCATGTTCCTTCCAGATTTTCGCAGCGTGCCTTTCCGGATCGGCCTGCTTGTCGTTGCGAGCTTTCTGTTCCTCGGTTCGGCCTGCTCTTCGGCCGCGGACGACAGCGAGCATCCGGAGAAGCAGGGCAATGGGGAATTCACCATCGGGCCGGAATACTCGATCGATCCCGACCTGACGGACAGGGGCAACCCCAAGGGTAAGCAGTTCGAGTTCACGATGGCTCTCGCACAGAGTCGGATCTTCAGAGGCGACGACAAGACGCTCGAGCCCGACAAGAAGCCGGTCAACAAAGAGCGCACGATCACGGTCTACGTGCCGGCCGCCTACGTGGACGGCGCCAAGGCGCCGTACCTTGTGATCCACGACGGTCCAGGACCGCTTGGACTCGTGCGCAACGCGCTCGACAACCTGACGATCTCCAAGGATCCCAATCGCAGCTTGCCGGCGTTCGTGGCCATCGCCGTACAGAACGGAGGCGACGATTCCAAGAACAGCGAGCGCGGTCTCGAGTACGACACGATGTCCGAGCGGCTCGCGCGCTTCATTCACGAGGAGGTTGTGCCGGCCGTGCTCG
>JAYUOR010000125.1:0-2020 GCA_043760765.1 Planctomycetota bacterium
GCCTTGCTCTTCGCGGTGGCGGAGATCGTCGGTCTCGCGCCCGTGCCAGGCGATTTCGTGCGTATGGACGGACTTTTCGTGCGCGCAGAGCGCGAAACCGTCGCGGGAGTCTCGAGCGAAATCGCATTCTTCGTCGGCCCGCGCATGTGCGAATCCTTCCCGACGCTCGCTCCGGTCAAGCAGCTCGATGCGAACACCTTCAGCCACGTTCACGACGACCGTGTTGCCGACGGGCTCGGAGGTCTCGACCCGGACACGTACTGGAAGCTCGTCTCCTACGTCAAGCACCTGGAGCCGAACGCGGTCGACTGGAACAAGACTCCGGTCCTCGACAACGAGACGATTCAGTCGATCTTCTGCGCTGGCGACGCGTGGCGCGGCAAACCGGTGCGAGTGCCCGCGGCGCGTCTGCTCGACGTGTGGAAGAAGGCGCAGTCCGAGAATCCGCTGCGGCTCGAGCACCTGATCGAGGGCTGGTTCGGGCGCGGCGATTGGACCGGTCAAGCCAAGCTCGCGCACTTTGTCGCGCCTCTCGACGCCTTGCCGCCCGACCTGCATGGCGATGTCTCCGTGCGCGCCTTTTTCTACAAGAATCTGGCCTACGCTCCGCGGGACGGCGGCACGGCGATCGCGCCTTTCTTCGTGCTGCAGTCGCTCGAAGCCTTTGTGCCGGCCGACAATCCCGGACTGCGGCAGATGACGTACATTCTCGCTGCGGGACTGCTGATCCTTGGGACCATGATCTTCGTGGTGCTACGCCGGGACCGTAAAAGCAGTGCCGCTCTCGAAGTCGAGTTGCGGCGCTGGCGGCGCGAACGGCGGCAGAAACTCTTGCCGGGAGCGAAGACATGAGCCTAGTGCGAGTCGAAGTCGAGACCACGCCGAAGTACACGGTGCATGTTGGCGAGGGCGCCTTGGATATGGCCCGCGCGCAATTCGCGAACGAACGCCCGCGCGTTCTGATCAGCGATGCGCGCGTGCATCGGCTGCACGGGGCGCTGCTCGATCCAGAAGTGCAGGTACAACTGCTCCTCCTACCGGAGGGCGAGCGCGCCAAGGACTTCGAACAGCTCAAGCGAACGCTGGAATTCTTCGCGTCCTGCGGGCTGGACCGGCGCGGCTGTGTCTGGACGCTTGGCGGAGGAGCGCTTGGCGATCTGGGCGGACTCGCGGCGGCGCTGTACATGCGCGGCATCGCCGTAGTGCATTGTCCGACGACCTTGCTCGCGCAGGTCGACGCATCGGTCGGGGGGAAGACGGCGATCAATCTGGTCTGCGGAAAAAATCTGGCGGGAGTGTTCCATCAGCCGCGCGCCGTCTTCGCCGACACACGCGTGCTGGCGACTTTAGACGAACACGAATACCGCTCGGGCCTGGGCGAGGTGCTGAAGACCGCACTGGTCTGCGGCGAGGAGCTGCTCGCGTTGCTCGAAGCCGAGACCCAACGTTTGAACGTGCGCGACGAAGGACTGCTCAGCGAAGTCGTCGCCGCGTGCGTGCGCGTCAAGGCGCGCGTCGTCGCCGCCGATCCCGTGGAAGCTGGCTCGCGCAGGGCGCTCAATCTCGGCCACACGTTCGCGCACGCGATCGAGCACAGCGCCGGCTTCGGCCGCGTGCCCCACGGCGTCGCCGTCGGTGTCGGGATCGCGATCGCGCTGCGGGCCGCGCGGGAGTTGGGTTGCCTGGAGGATCGGGGGCTAGAGGCACGCGTGACGCGGTTGCTCACCCGACTTCAGCTGCCGGCGGATCTCGCGAGCCTGCGGCGATCGACGGGGCAGGCGCTCACCGCGCGTGAACTCAGCGATGCCATGCGCCTGGACAAGAAGGGCCGAGCGGGCGAGATCCGGCTGGTGCTGCCGCGCGCGGCCGGCGAGCTCGAGCTCGAGGTGGCCGTGGATGGCGCGTTGGTCGAAAGCTGGCTGGCCTAGCAGCCCGTTGAAAAAGTCCCGTCGCGAGGGCGAGCGCGGGAAGGCGAGGCAAGGAGCGCGACAGAAAATGGCGCGGAAGCGGCCTGCCTGGC
>JAYUOR010000126.1:0-5015 GCA_043760765.1 Planctomycetota bacterium
GTCGCGCGGCAGGTTGATCTCGCCGTCGTCGGGTTTGTCCTCGCCGATCATCAGCCGGAACATCGTGGTCTTGCCGGCCCCGTTGGGACCGACCAGGCCGACCTTGTCGCCGGGGTCGAGTTGGAAAGAAGCCGCCTCGAAGATCGAGTGGTTTCCGTAGTGCTTGGAGACAGATGAAAGCGAGATCATGGGCGCTTGGCAGCCCAGTGTTGTACCCGATCCGCCGCGCTGGAGCAGGCCCTAGCGTGCGCCGCCCCAGACCTGCCGCAGGGATTCGATCGGCGCCAGATGCTCGGCGATCGCCCGGCCGCTTTCCCTGGGCCGGTGGTCGCTGAACACAAACGTCATTTCGCCCTGGGCGAGCTTGTGTTCATGCGTTCCCTCGGGCACCAGGTCCTGGGTCACGGGCTGGTCGAAGACGGAGACAACGCCTTCGTCGCAGCACACGCAGGTGCCCAATCCCGCGATCACGTCCACGGCGAAACGCGTGCCTACGATGCGCACTTCGCTGTCAGGGCTTTGGATGCGCAGGTCGGCGTCCACGAAGCCTGGGCCGGTCGCGACCGCGAGGCTGCCGCGCTGCTGATCGAGCCAGATCGAGGCCAACACCTCCGGTTCCGGAACGGCGACGAGGCTCATTGTGCTTCCCGCGGCCAGGCTCAGTGCGAGTCGCGTGTCGAGAACGAGGTCGAGAGATCCGCCTTCGACTTCTATGACGCTTCCGGGTTCGAGCGCCGCGGCCAGTTGCAAGCTCTGGGCCGGCGAAAATTCCTGGCCATCGACGCGCGCCAGTGTGAACTCGCTCGAAGCGGCGACGCTCCAGCGCGTCGGCGACTGCCACTGGAACAGGAACAACGCCGCCGCCGCGATTGCGGCGATCGATACCAGCGTGAACCATGGTTTGCGGGCGGGGGAAAGTGCGGGCGTGAGAATCTCTGCGACAGGCAGCCCTTCGCCCCAACGCGGCGCGACCTCCGGAGCCGGGCCAAGATCCGGCGCTTCGACTTCGTCTGGCGCGCGCGCTTCGAACGGGGCGGCCAAGAATTCCGCGCGCAAGCGCTCGCGGAAATCAGGCCGTGCCTGTGGCCGCGGCCACTGCTGGAGTGCCTTGCGCAGCGCCGGATCCGGCTGCGGATCCTTCAACTCGTCGTCGAAGTTCAACCGACACCTCCTTCGGGCGTCCCGAGGTCGTGGACTTCGCCGAGCAGTTCGCGCAGTTCGCGCAGTGCGCGCGAGTAGCGTTTGCGCACCGCGACTTCATTGCGACCGACGATGCGGGCGATCTCCTCGAAGTCAAGCTCTTCGTAGTAGCGCAGCACCAACGTCTGGCGCAGTTGGCCTGGCAAGAGGTCGATGGCCGCGCGCACGGCGCTTGCCAGTTCCGCGCCGGCCAGGACCGCGCGCGGGCCACGCTCTTCGCTCGTGCGTTCGCGGCGGCGTTGTTCGCGGCCGTCGCCGTCCTCATCGTCGTCGGAGAAGTTCAGGGACCGATCATGGAAGGTGGCACTGGCCCAGTAGTCGCGCACCTTGTTCGTTGCGATCGTGAACACCCACGGCCGCAGGGCGCGCCGCGGGTCGTAGCTCGACAGCGCCCGGTGCAGGTGCATGAAAATGTCCTGGGTCAGGTCCTCGGCGGCGTGTTCGTCCTTGACCAGGCGCGACACGTAGCCAAAGACCCGCGTGAAATAGACGTCATAAAAGCGCTCGAGTGCCTCCGGCCGCCGTTCCGCCAGAGCGGTCAGCTCGTCGGCGGTCAATTCCTCGGGGCCCGTGCTGCCCGCGGAGCTGGGCACAGGCCTGAATCCATGGCGGTGGGGGATGCTCGACATGGGGGTTCGGGTTGCGGCCGGTCCTGTGACACAGGATGCGTCGCGCGGACGCACTTGTCACGTTCGCGGCGCGCCGGTCTGCGTGGGCGTGGCAGAATTCAAGTTGGCGGTTCCTCGAGCAGAGCAGCCGCTGCCACATTCCCAAGGCCCAGCCCGCCCTTTCGATGAACCACCGCATTCGCTTGCTGATCGCGCCCGCTGCCCTGTGTCTTGCCGCGCTGGCCTCCGCCCAGGCTCCCACGCTGCGGCGGGTGCGGGTCAAGAGCCCGCAGGCACCGCAGCTGGCCGAAGAACTCGGGGCACTGGGCTTCGACGTGCTCGAAGGTTCGGTCGCGGCTGGTTCGCTCGAACTGGTGGTCTCGCAAACCTCGTTCGCCTGGCTGTCGAGCCATCACTACGCGCCGGTCGTGCTCGAGACCGGCCGGCCGATGTACCAGATCCAAGCCGAGGCCCAGGCGGCCGCGGGGCCCGACGCGGTGCCGGTGGGTTATCTCGATGGTGCGCAGATCCTGACCGAGATGACGCTGGCTGCGAATACCTATCCGTCGATCTGCCAGCTCGTCGATCTCAATGTCCGCTACGTCACAGCGGCGACGGTGCAGGGACGCCATCTGTACGCGCTGAAGATCTCCGACAGCGTGCTCGCCGACGAGGACGAGCCGGCGACACTCGTGCTCACCGGCACGCACTGCCGTGAGCTTGGCACGCACGTCGTCGCGCTCGACACGATCGCGCGCTTGACCTCGCAGTACGGCATCGATCCGGCGCTGACGTCGATCGTCGATTCGCAGGAGATCTGGGTGCTGCCGCTCGCGAATCCCGACGGTTACAACCACGTGTTCACGGCCGACAATCTCTGGCGCAAGAATCGCCATGTGTTCGCCAACGGCACCGGCGTCGATCTCAATCGGAATTACCCGTTCGGCTGGAGCTCGGCCTGCGCCGGTAGCACGACCGTTTCGAGCGAAACCTACAAGGGGCCGAGCGCCGGTTCCGAGGCCGAAGTCAGCACGATCAGCGCGCTGCACAACGATCGACGTTTCGCGAAGATCCTCGACTACCACTCCTACGGCAGCGAGACGCTCTATGGCTATGTCTGCTGGACGCACCCGTGGGCGAGTTTCCTGGCCGCGGAGGCGACTTCAATCTCCGCGGCGTCGGGTTATGGCGGCGCGATCCGCGTGCCGAGCGCCCAGGGCGAGGAGTGGCAGACACCGCTGGCGATCACCGGGACCCTGGGCTTCCTGACCGAGATCGGCACCGCGTTCCAGCCCAGTTACGTTTCCGCGCAGGCGGAAGCGGCGCAGGTTTTTCCGGGGACGAAGCTCCTGCTGCAGCGTCCGATCACGTTGTCGGGTCATGTCCTCGACGCCTGCAGCGGTGCGCCGCTCGTGGCGACGATCGACTATCCTAATGCGGCGTTCACGCACGCCGAGACGAATGCGAGCTTCGGAGCGTTTGCGCGCTACCACGCGTTCCTGCCGAGCGGTACGACCAACGTGCGCTTCAGCGCGCCCGGTCACGTGAGTCAGACGATCGCGGTGCTCGCGACATCGACTTCGGCGCAGGTCCAGGACATCGCGCTTGCGCCGATCGGGATTGCGATCGCGTACTGCACGGCGAAGGTCAACTCGTTGGGCTGCACGCCGTCCATCGGATCGAGCGGATCGCCGAGCGCGGGCGCCGGATCCGGCTTCACGATCAGCGCGAGCAACGTGATCAACAACAAGCCCGGCTTGTACCTGTATTCCAACGCAGGTCGCGCCGCGGCGCCCTTCGTCGGCGGATTGCGCTGCGTCAACACGCCGCTCAAGCGCTCGGTGCCGATGAACTCGGGCGGGAATGCGCCGCCCAATGATTGTTCGGGTGTCTATTCGCTCGACTTCAACGCCTTTGCTGTCGGCGGGCTCGGCGGAACGCCCGCGTCGTACTTGATCGTTCCCGGAACAGTTATCGAAGTGCAAGCCTGGGGCCGCGACAACGGCTTCACGGCGCCGGACAACGCGACGTTGTCGAACGGACTCGAATACACCGTCTGCATGTGAACTGTCCGGTGGCGCTGCACGGTCAGTGATCTGACGGCTTTTCCTCGCTGGCGCGTTTGGGCTTGGGCAGTTCGCGCTGCGGCGTGCCGTTCTCGCGGAATGCGTCGAGCCAGTGGCGCCAGGCCTTGTTCTCGTACACAGCCGCGAGATCGGGAAAAGTGCCGCCGATGCGCGCGATGCCGCAGCTGTCGACGAACACACACCATGGCGTGCGCGCGAGGCTGGCCTTGTCCTCGGGATCGCGCTGCAAAGCGTGTTCGATCAGGCCCGCGCGGCCGGGGCCGAGCGCTTCGAACTTGGCGCGCAATTCCACGAGCAGTGCCTGCGCTTCGCTGGGCAAATCGCGCGGCACGCACAACCATACGGGTTGGGAGCGCGGGCTGCGCTCCAATTCGTCGCCAATGCCTTCTGCGACACGGCGCAATCGCGCCATCCACGGCGCGATCGGCGCGGAGGCGGGGTCCGTAGCGTCGGGCGCCGGGACGATTACCAAGAGCGCACCTTGGCTCGGCGAGTCAAATCCTTGAACGGGACAACCGGGCGCGTCCTTCCAACGCACGGACGGGCCGCCTTGCAGCGCGAGAACGCTCGGCTGGAAAAGCGGAGGTCCCAAGCTGCGCTGCGCGTCGAGCCGGCGAACGCGCGCCTCCTGCACGACGATCGCGCCCATGCCGGTGGCAAAGCCCATATAGCCCTGGATCGGTGTGCCGTCGGCGACGCAATAGCCGCCGACGTGTTCGCCGTTGATCCACGCTTCGACGCGCGGCCCGTCGACGATCAAGCTCACGTCGAAGGCCGTGCGCGAACTCGAGAATTGCTGCGTGCCCGAAGTCACTCCGCTGTTCAGCGCTCCGTCGCGTTCGAATCCGCCCGAGAGATTCCAGCCAACGGATTCAAAGCTCGGTTCCTTGTCGCTCGCGCCGATCGCGTACATGAAATCGCCGCCGGAAAACGAGAAGCGCACGCCCTGCTCGCGGCGCTGGTAACCGAGCACGATCGCCGCGCCGACGAAGGATGTGGTGAAGCGCACGCGCGCGTCGAATCGCCAGGCTCCCGGAAGAATCCATTCCTTCGAGCGCGTGAACGCATCCTGTTGCGCTGCGCCGCGATCGACCTGGCCGGTGCCCGTGCGCGGACGCGC
>JAYUOR010000127.1:0-5012 GCA_043760765.1 Planctomycetota bacterium
CGAATCGATGCTCGCAGCCGGAACACGTCTTGGGCCCTTCGAGGTCATCGCTCCGCTCGGCACAGGCGGCATGGGCGAGGTCTATCGCGCGCGCGACACGCGCCTCGAGCGCAGTGTCGCGATCAAGATCCTGCACGCGGAGTTCGCGCGCGAACCCGCCCTGCGCCAGCGCTTCGAGCGCGAAGCGCGCGCCATCTCTAGCCTCAATCACGCGCACATCTGCGCGCTCTACGACATCGGCGTGCACGCCGGCACCGACTACATCGTGATGGAGCTGGTCGAAGGCGAGACGCTGAACGAGCGCTTGAAGAACGGACCGCTCAAATTAGATCAGGCGCTGCGCACTGCGATCCAGATCGCCGATGCACTCGACGCGGCCCACCGGCACGGCGTCGTGCACCGCGACCTCAAGCCGGCCAACGTGATGCTGACCAAGGCGGGCGCAAAGTTGCTCGACTTTGGACTCGCGAAAGTCGGCGGCGTGGTCGTCGGCGGCGACAAGAGTCGTACGCGCGCGCCGGCGTTGACCGAAGAAGGCACACTGCTCGGCACGCTACAATACATGGCGCCCGAGCAATTGCACGGCAAGGAGGCGGACGCGCGCAGCGACCTGTTCGCGTTCGGCGCGCTGTTGTACGAGATGCTCACGGGCGCCTGCGCGTTTCAGGGCGAATCGACGGCGAGCGTCATCGCTTCGATCTTGAACGACGATCCGCGCGCGATCAGCGAACTGCAGCCTTTGACGCCGCCCTCGCTCGAACGCGCGGTCAAGCGCTGCCTGGCCAAGGATCCCGACGATCGCTGGCAAAACGCGCGCGATCTCATGCACGAGTTGCAGTGGATCGCGCAAAATCCGGCGCACGATGACGCGATCGCTGCGTCGGCGACGGGCTCAGGCGCGGGCGAACGTCGCGCGTGGATCGCCGCAGCGGCGCTTGGCGCTGTAGCGATCGCCGCGACGGCCGCCTGGTGGTCCGCTCGAACGGCTAAGCCCGCGCGCAGCCTGCACCTCGCGATCGCGCTGCCCGTCAACAAGCCCTTCGAGTACTTCGATTCCGCCGTCGTTTCGCCCGATGGCACGAACATCGCCTTCGTCGGTTACTCGCTCGGTAGCAAGCAACGACTCTGGGTGCGCGCGCTCGACTCCGACACGCCGCGTCCGCTCGACGGCACCGATGACGCCCACACGCCCTTCTGGTCGCCGAACAGCCGCTCGCTGGCCTTCTTCGCCGGCGAGAAGCTCAAGCGCATCGATGCAGCCGGTGGGCCCGCGCAGGTTATTTGCGACGTCGTCAGCCCGTGGGGCGGCGCGTGGGGCAGCGACGGAACGATTCTTTTCTGCGGCAACGACTTCGTTTCGCTCTCGCGCGTTCCCGACAGCGGCGGCAAACCGGTCGAAGCAACGCGCTTGGGTCCGAAGGAGGAAGCGCACCGCTGGCCCAGTTTCCTCCCCGACGGCCACCACTTCGTGTTCGCCGCCGACGCCTCGCTGACCGAGGATCACAACCTCAAGCTCGGCGTGCTCGGCGAGCAGGACAGCGTCACCCTGGTGCAGGCTGTTTCGAACGTGGCCTTTGCCGCGCCGGACCATCTGCTCTTCGTGCGCGGCGGCAATCTGCTCGCGCAGCGTCTCGATCCAAAGCAATCGCACCTGACCGGCGATCCTGTCACGCTCGCCGAGCACGTCCTGCGCAGCGGCGAGAACCACCGCTTCGAATTCAGCGCTTCGGATACCGGAGTGCTGACCTATCGATCCGCCGATACGCGCGAACATCTGACCTGGATCGATCGAGAATTGCACAAGACTCAGATCACGACGGAGCCCAAGCGCGTCGGTGGGGTGAGCCTTTCGCCCGACGGCACGCACGTCGCCTACGAGCGGGTCGATGTCGATGGACGCGCCGACGACATCTGGACACTCGATCTTGCCCGCGGCGTCGAGTCGCGCGTCACAAGCGACCCCGCGTCCGACTACGAACCGGTCTGGTCCACACAAGGTGACCGGATCGCCTTTGCTTCGTACCGCGCCGGACTGGGTGACTTGTATCTCGCGTCGGCACAGGGAAGGATCGAAGAGCGCTTGCTGCTCGCGTCGGCGTCGAACAAGGGGGCGGAGTGCTGGTCCGCTGACGGGAAGTTGCTGTTCTACACCGTCGATTCGAACGCCAGCGGGCGCGACATCTGGGTCCTGCCGATCGACGACCCGAGTCAAGCTCACGCCGTCCTCGATTCCAAAGTATTCGAAGGCAACCCGCGCCTGTCGCCCGATGGACGTTGGCTCGCCTATCTCTCCTTCGAATCCGGCCGTGACGAGTTGTACGTGCAGGGCTATCCGACGGGCGGGCGCCGCCAGGTCTCGCGCAACGGAGCAAGCTCACCTTGCTGGCGGCAGGATGGCTCCGAGCTCTACTTCATCGAAGCCAGTACTCTGATGGCCGCCTCGATCAAGAATGAGCCCGAGCTGCAGGTCGGTGTGCCGACGCCGTTGTTTCCGATTCGCAGCGCCCATTTCTGGGGTGTCGCCGCCGACGGGCGTTTCCTGCTGACGACGCCGGTCGAGGATCCGCTCGACGCGCCGCTGACGGTCGTGATCGGCTGGGACAGCCCGCTCGAGCAACGCTAGAAGTCGAATGGATCGCGGCAGCGAATTCGATGCCGTCTCCGTCCCCGGAATCCCAGGACGGCCGGGTTACCTGGGGTCGAGCTGTTCGCTAGGACCTCTGGGCGCAACGCAGCCCTTCCTGTGGACGGCGTGGGGATTGCGCCTACAGTCGTACGCGCAACTTCTGCCAATCCCGATCTCGGAGTAGCCATGCTGAAACCGGTCTTCGCCCACGCGCTGTTCGCGATCCTCGCGCTGCCGTTGCTTTCCGTCTTTCATGGTGGCGGCTACGTGCCCCCACCTCCTCCCGCGCCGCTTCCGGGTGGCATCACCCCGCCCCAATCGCCGCCCGGTCTTTCGGGAAGCGGACCGAAAACTCCTGCCCCGTCTGGTCCTTCGACTCCCGGCCCGGTCCGCGCCGGCCCCGGCCCGAGCCGTCCGCGCACACCCGCCGGTGGCCAGACACCCGCCGCGCCCGCCGGCCCTCCGCGACTCCAGAATTCGCCGCACACGCCCGGCGCGGACGCGAATGGAACGGACCTGAGCCTTTGGCAGCACTGGTGGGCCTTCAATCAAGCGCCCTATCTGAAACTGAAGTCGCACATTCATTCAGGCGGCGTTGCCACGGGATCTGATGAGTACTGGCTGGGCAAGGGCCTGGGCGCGCACGATTCGCAGCGTTTGAGCGCCGAGACGATTCGGCAAGTCATCATCCCGCAGTTGCTCGAAGCGTTGCGGAAGGAAACCTCGAACGACATTCAGTCGAGCTGCATGATCGCGCTGGCCAAGATCGGCGATCCCGACGCCGACAAGGGCGGCTCGGCGTTGTACCGCGAAGTGCTGCTCGAGATCCGCAAGCAACTGACCTCTTCCAGTCAAGAATTGTCGGAGACCGCGGCAGTGTCGCTGGGCATCAGCGCAAGTCGCGAAAACATTCCGCTGCTCACCGCGCTGCTCGAGAACAACCTTGCGCAACTGCGCAGCCTGGGTGTGCCGCAAATCGACGACGTCAGCGTGCGCACACGCGCGTTCGCCGCCTACGGTCTGGGACTGATCGGCCACGGGGCCGCGGAGTACGACCGGCTCGTGATCAACGCAAGTCTGCGCAAGTTGCTCGATGGCGAATGCAAGAGCATGGGCCAACGCGACATCCCGGTAGCCTGCTTGACGGCGATCGGCCTGACCGCGCTGGCGATCGACGAGCACGATCTCGAGATCGAAAGCTCGAAAAAGATCCAGACGCGCGGCGTCATGACATCGCGCCAGGATCAGCTGCGCTTTCTGCTCGGTTATTGCGCCGACGAGAGCGCCAACTCACTGACCAGGGCACAGGTTCCGACCGCGCTCGGCCGACTACTGTGCGGCGCGGACATCCCTGCCGATTTCGCTTATCGGAAAATGGTCGCCGAAACGCTGATGCACGATTTTGACCTCGATTCGAAAGCCGACAACGCCATGCAGCAGAGCTGCATCCTGGCGCTCGGCGTGCTCGGCGACAGCGACGAAGATCCGCTCGATGTCTCGATTCGCGCGACGTTGATGAAGGTCAAGGAGCGACTGGCCGATCAGCAATCGCGCCACTTCGCGCTGATCGCGCTGGCGCAGGCCGCCGGAAATCCCGGCCGCGGCCAGGGGGATCCGATCTATGGCGTCAACGCGCTTGGCTCGGGCGACAACGCGCGGACTTTTCTGTTGGCGCAACTCATTCGCGAAAAGGGCGACGGTCGGCCCTGGGCCGGACTCGCGCTCGCGATCCTCGAACGTTCGCTCGCCGACGCGAAACAAGCGCCCTCGGTGGGCGCGCTGTACACGCTGCGCCTCGCTCTCCTGGATGCGAAGACGCCCGACGATGTCGGAGCTTTCGCCATCGCCTGCGGACTGGTCAAGGACGCCGAGGCCAAGACCGTGTTGCTCGCCAACCTTGCGAACGTGCGCGACGTGGAAGCGCGCGGATACACGGCGGTTGCACTGGGGCTGATAGGCGAAAGCACGGCGATTGCGCCGCTCGAGGAAATTGCGAAGCAGTCCAAGTACCGCGGGGATCTCTTGCGCAGCGCTGCGATTGCGCTCGGCCTGCTCGACGACAAGCAAGTCGTTCCCGACCTGATCGCGATGCTCTCGGAGGCCTCAAGCCTTTCGTCGCAAGCGGCGATCAGTTCGGCCCTGGGAATGATCGGCGATTCGCGCTCGGTCACGGCCCTGTTGGACTTGCTTCACAGCAGCGAAGCGACCGAGTTGGCGCGCTCCTTCGGTGCAGTGGCCCTGGGCATCGTGGGCGACAAGGAAGACCTGCCCTGGAACTCGAAGATCGGCGTGAACAGCAACTACCGCGCGAACACGCTTTCCCTGACCGACGGCAAGGGCGGAGTCCTCGACATTCTCTGAGTCAGGTACTTCCCCACCCTACCTT
>JAYUOR010000128.1:0-14117 GCA_043760765.1 Planctomycetota bacterium
TGAAAGTCCCGGAAGGCGAGTTCGCGCACGCGCACGAGTTGCGTGTCGAAACTGGAGAGCTTCCAATATTCGCGTTCGAACTTGTGGCGGCCCACGCGCGACCAAGGCGGCTGCGGCTCGAGTGGCTCCTTGTCGACGTGCATTGCGACCGGTGAGGGCAGCGGCAGGATCGGGGCGAGCATGCTCAGCGAGCCGATCAGCAGCAAGAACCACAGCGCGACCGTTGCCGCGCGGTCCTTGCGCAGCCGGCGCCAAGCGATGCCCCACAGTCCCTGGCCCTTCGTGCGCTCCAGTTTCGCGAGCATCGCCGTCATCGGCGCGCCCGTCAGATTCCAGCCTGTTCGCGGCGCGTCGAGCTTCACGCTTCCTCCAGCGAGATGCGCGGATCGAGCAGGGTGTAGATCACGTCGACCAGCGTGTTGAGGGCGAAAACCAGCGCCGTGTAGAGGATCGTGACACCCATCGCAAGCGTGTAGTCGCGATTGAGCGCGCTGTTGACGAAGTGTTGGCCCGTGCCGGGGATGAAGAAGATCTTCTCGATCACCAGACTGCCGGTAAGGATTGCCGCACTCGCCGGCCCAAGGTAACTCACCACGGGCAAGATGCCCTGTCTGAGCGCGTGGCGCAGCACGACGATGCGCGTGGGCATGCCCTTGGCGATCGCCGTCCGCACGAAGTCCTGGCTGAGCGCGTCGAACAATCCCGCGCGCACCAGCCGCGCGATGTAGGCCGCGACGGGTGTTCCCAAAGCCAGCGCAGGCAGGATCGAGTGCTTCAGGTCGCCCCAACCGGCGACAGGAAAGATCGGGATCAAGAACACGAACACTAGCACCAGCATGGACGCGAGCACGAAGTTGGGGATCGCAACCCCGGCTGTCGCCAAGAGACGAATCCAAAAGTCCAGTTTGCCGCGCGGATACAGACCGCAGAGCAAACCCGCCCCGACGCCCGCGACGATCGCGAAAATCAAGGCTTCCAGTCCAAGTTCCAGCGAAACCGGCAGCGACTGTGCGAGCACATCGTTCACGCTGAAGTCTCGGTACTTGAACGAGGGCCCGAAGTCCCCGGCCAGCACGCCGCCGAAAGGATGCGTGCCGTTGCCTGCGATCCAGCCGCGATCGCCCCAGTCGAGCGGACCGATGTAGGCGAGGTATTGTCTCCAGACCGGCCAGTCGAGGTGATAGCGCGCGCGCAGCGCGGCTTCGACCGAAGGTGCCAGCGCGCGCTCGCCGCTGAACGGCCCGCCGGGCGCGGCGCGCATCAGGAAGAACGCCAGCGTCACGACGCCAAGCAGCGTGAGCGCGAACCAGGCGGCGCGGCGCAGCAGGAAGCCGATCACGGTCAGCGCGCTCCGCTCCGCTTGAGCGTTGCTTGCGAGTAGAGCCCCGCGCTCGGGCCGGGCGCGGCGACGAGCTCCAGCGAACTCGTGCGTTCGCGGCGCTCGCGCTTGAGTTCAGCGTCGCTCTTCCAATACCAGAATTTTGGATTCTGCTCGTTGAGCACGTTGTTGGAAAAGCCTCCCAGGCGCGGATTCACGACGTTTTGGGCCACGTAGGAGTAGATCGGAATCGCGGGGACTTCGTCGAGCAGGATCTGTTCGGCCTTGACCAGCAGTTGATTGCGCCGCTCGGGATTCAACTCGCGTTCCGAGCGCGCCATCAACTCGTCAAAGGTCGCGTTCTTCCAGCCGGTGCGATTGTTGGGATTGTTGCTCGTGAACACACCGAGAAAGGAACTCGCATCGGGATAATCCGCGATCCAGGAGGAACGCGAGATCTGATAGTCGAGCCTGTTCTGGCTGTCGAGCCAGACCTTCCATTCCTGATTCGCAAAGCCCACGTCGATGCCCAGCGTGTTCTTCCAGGCGTTGGCGATGACTTCGGCGATGTCGCGATGGCTCTCGGCCGTGTTGTAGTGGATCGAGAGTTTTTCGAGCCGGTGCTTGGGCGTGAAGCCCGCCAGGCCCAGGAGTCGCTTTGCGATACCCGCGTTCTGCGCTTCGGCCGGTGGCGAGGTGTAGTCGCCGATATGGCCCCACGGAACGAACGATGTGCACGGCTCCTGGCCGGCTTTGAGCAATTTCGTGCAGACATCGTCGCGATTGATCGACAGCGCAAGCGCGCGGCGCACGCGCACATCGTCGAGCGGCGGCTTCGTGCAGTTCAATCGATAGAAGTACAGGCCGAGGTACGGCGCGTCGTCGGGTCTGAAGTCCTCGCGATCCAGCATCTTCGTTACGAACAGCGGCGGCACGCTTCCGTCGAGCCAGTCGCAGCCTCCGGTCAGATACATGTTAAGCGAGGTGCCCCAGTGCTCGACCGCAAGCGCATCGATCGTGCCGAAGGCGACGTGCTGCGCGTCCCAATAAAGTGCGTTGCGAATCAGACGGATGCGATCGTTGATGCGCCGAAAGCCGAGCATGAACGGACCGTTGGTGACCAGGTTCTTCGGCTTGGCCCACTCCGACGCCCAGCGCTCGGGATAACGCTGCTGCAGGGCCTGCACACTCTGCTTGTGCACGGGCAAGAGCGCCGTGGTGGCAAGCAGCTGCAAGAAGTACGGCCGCGGGTTTGCGAGGTCGATGCTCAGGTTTCGCGAATCGATTGCCTTGATGCCGACCGCGTTCCAGTCGGGGCTTCCCTCGGGCCCGCGGCCGGCGTGGAAATCCTCGGCGCCCGACACCGCGAAAAGAAAGCTCGCGAAAGGCGAAGCCGTGCCCGGCAGGAGCAGGCGCTGGAAGCTGAAGACGAAGTCGGCGGCAGTCAGCGGATCGCCGTTGGACCAGACCTGCCCCTCGCGCAGGTGGAAGCTCCAGTGCAGGCCGTCGGCCGTGGCCTCCCAGGACTCCGCGGCGCCCGGCAGAATCTCGAGATCCTCGGGGTTGCGAATCACCAGGCCTTCGTAAATGGCCCGCAGGATCCTGCCTTCGGGCACGCTTGAAACCGCCGCAGGATCGAGGGTACTTACCTCGGAGTTGTTGTTGAACGTGAAATCGGCCTGGGGCAGGTGGCTTTGGCTCGCCAGCGCGGCGGCCCAACACAGCCCCAAGGCCAGGATGGCGGCCGGCGCGGTCCACAGCCAGCTCCGCGCGCGTCCTGCCCGAATCATTCACGCATGCTATCCGCTGAGTCCACGGCAACAAGTCGAGTCGATCCGACGAGCCTGATGCTTGACGCTCATGGGGCGGCCACCTAGCTTCGGCGCCGTGGGACCCATGCGCCGTTCGCTGCTGGGGCTCGTCCTTCTGATAGCGGCGACCACGCTGTGGTGGTTTTCGCAAGCGGAGGGTCCGCCGGTCCAGGCTGAAGCGCTCGCCGCGGCCCGCTTCGCACCAGCGCAGGTTCCTGCCCAGCCGGAACGGCCTGTCGCGTCTGTGCGGTCGGACAGCTTCTATCCGGGCTTCGATTCCAGGCGCGACAAGCTGCCCGCGCCCGTGGATGGCGGCCGAGTCGTCGTGCACCTGCTCTCCTTCCCGCGCAGCCTGAACTTCATGATCGAGAACTCCTCGGTCACACGCCGCATCTGGGGCGAGTTGCACGAGAGTCTGCTGCGTCAGGACATGACCAGCTTCGAGTACATGCCGGCGCTGGCGCAGAGCTACACGGTCTTGGACCAGTTGCTGCTCGAGGGTGGCGAAGTCGCGAGCGGGGAGAAGGTCCTGATCGGGAACATCGAAGATCGCGGCGATCATTGGGAAGTCAGCCATCGCGATGGCGGAACGCTTGCCCACGGCGTGGTCGCGAAGACCCCCGGGCAACGTCTGCTGCGTGGGACGGTCTTCGATTTCAGGTTGCGCCAGGGTGTGCACTGGCAGGATGGCGCCGACTTCGACGCGCGCGATGTGTTGTTCTCGATGCGCTGCTTTCGCAATCCCAACGTGCGCTGCGGTGAAAAGCGCTTTCAGTTCGACAAGATCGCGCGCTTCGAATCCTCCGGGCCGTACGACCTGCGCTTCTGTTTCGCCGAACCCTATTTTCTGGCGCGCAACACCTTCGAGGGTTTGACGATCCTGCCGGCGCACCTCTACGACCTCGGCGATTCGCGCAACGAGCGAAAGAAACCGGGCGCGAGCGACGAAGAACAGGGCCGCTTCATCGAGGAGCATCCGGCGAATCGCAAGTGGATCGGCCTTGGACCGTACAAGCTCGCCGAATGGAGCGACAGCGCGATCGTCGCGAAACGCTGGGACGGCTACTATGACCGCGCCGCCGGCGGACACGTCGACGAGATCGTCTGGCGCATGATCGCCAACGACGGCGCGACGATGACGGCGTTGCTCGAGGGTCAACTCGACTACTTCGATCGACTGACCGGCGAGGATTATTTCGGCGGCCGCACGGACAACGAAGCCTTCAAGGCGCGCTATTACAAGGGCTTCTCCTACGGGCCGCAGATCACCTACACGGCCTGGAACATGCGGCGCGAGAAGTTGAAGGACGCGCGCGTGCGAACGGCGCTGGGCATGTGCTTCGACTGGGATGGGTTCATCGCCAGCTACTACAAAGGTCTGGCCCAGCGAGTCACCGGCGAGCAATTCCTCGAAGGTCCGGCCTACGACAAGACACTGGCGCCGTTGCCTTTCGATCTCGAGCGCGCGCGCGCGCTGCTTGCGCAAGCGGGCTGGTACGACCGCGATCAGGACGGATTCGCCGATCAGGGCGGAACCAAGCTCGAGATCGAATTTCTCTATCCGACCGGCAATCGTACCAGCGAATTGTCCGGGCAGGCTTTCCAGGCCAGCCTGAAAAAGATCGGCGTCGAGTTGCGCCTGCAGGCGCGCGACTGGGCCGCGATGCAGGAGTCGATCCGCGCGCGCGATTTCGACGCGATCTCGATGGGCTGGATCACGCCGCCGGTGGTCGATCCCGAGCAGGCCTGGCATTCGAAGTGGGCCAATGTCGAGAGCGCGAATCACTCAGGCCTCAGCGACCCGGATATCGACCGTCTGATCGGCGAGATCCAGGTCGAGCTCGATCCCACGCGCCAGAAGACGTTGTTCTTCGACCTGCAGCGCCGCGTGTATGCGTTGCAACCCTACATGTTCGGCGTCAACGTGCCGCGCAAGTTCGCGATGTCGAAACGTGTGCGCAACCTCGAGTGTTTCGTGCTCGATCCAGGCTATTCGATCCGGCGATGGTTCGTCGTCGAGCCCGCCGGCGGCGTGAAGTGAAGCGCGGAGACATTCGGTGCTTGGCTACTGCCTGAGGCGAATCGCCTGGATGCTGCCGACGCTGTTGTTGGCGACTTTCGTCGTCTTCGCGCTGCTGCATCTCGCGCCGGGTAACGCGCTCGACGCCGCCGGCGACGGAGCAGAAAACTCAGCCATCAGTGATCCGGCCAGCCTCGAACGATTTCGCCGCGAGCATCTCCTCGATCAGGCGCTGTGGAAACAGTACCTGGACTACCTGGGGCCCTTCGATCTCTCAGCGCGCGGACACGCATGGTTCGGTGGCAGTGGCGAGCGGCCCTACGGCGGAGTCCTGACCGGCGACCTCGGCAGCGAGCTCCTGGCGCCCGGCGTGCAGGTCGGCGCGCAAATCGCCAAACGGCTCGAGATCACGCTGCCCTTGATGCTCGCGGCGATGATCCTCGGTTACGCGCTCGCGATTCCATTGGGGGTGCACAGCGCCACACGGCGCGGCAAACGCAGCGATCGCGTGTTGACTTTCGCGACGTTCCTGCTCTACGCCTTGCCGGTCTTCTGGGCCGGCGTGCTGCTGCAGACGGTGCTCGGTCGACGAGGACTTGACGCATTGCCGGTGCTCTGGCCGGCAGCAGGCGCGAGCGCAGGCGAGATCGTGCGTGCTGCGATCTTGCCGGTCTGCTGTGCAAGTTACGGCATCGTCGCCTACGTTTCACGCCAGACGCGCGCTTCGATGATCGAGGTACTCGAGTCCGATTGGGTGCGCGCCTTGCGCGCGCGCGGCATTTGCGAGCGGCGCATCGTTTGGGTGCACGGGCTGCGCAACGCGGCGGCACCCCTGTGCGTTCACCTGGGGCAACTAATACCCGCGTTGGTCGCCGGTTCCGTGCTGATCGAGTACATGTTCGACATCCCGGGCATGGGCACCTACCTGCAGCGCGGCCTGAGTGCGCGCGAGTACGACATCGTGACGGGCGTGGTCCTGGTCAGCGCGGTCTTTGCCTGCATCGGCCTGCTCGTTTCCGATCTGCTGGCGGCTTGGCTCGACCCGAGGATCCGTGCATGAGCGCCAGGGCCTCGCTGCCTGTGGAAGCGCCCGGGCCCTGGGCGCGATTCGTGCGCGCGTTCCGTGCTTCCGCGCGCGCCCGTCTGGCTTGGAGAGCGCTGCTCTTGTGCGTCGGACTTGCGGTATTCGCACCGTGGCTGGCCAACGAGCGGCCCTACTTTGCGCGCTTTCGCGATGCGCAGGGCTACGCGGATGCGCTCAGCTTGCTCGTGCCGATTTCGACCTCGGTCGCGCGTGAAGCCAACAGCGCAGGACCTGGGCTTGCTTCCGAACTGCGCGCGCTGCACGCACGGCTCGACGTGCTCGGTGCAGGTATCGAGAGCGAGCCGGACACAAGGATTCGCGACGGTTTTCGCGAGTACCGCGATTCGCTCGAAACCCTCGAACTCACCCTGCGACTCAACGACGCGGTCACGAAACGCGCGGCCGGCGAGCGTCTGCGCGAACTCGCGCCGGGCACGGTTGTGCTTTTGACTCCGCGCGCCGAGCGGCTCCTAGCGCAGAGCTCTTGGCCGCTGTTCGAGTCGCTGTCGCTGCTGGACGTGGCGGCGTTCGTAGCGTGGCTCGGGCTCGCGAGCATGGGGCTGTGGTCGCGTTTCATTCCCGCACTGGGCATCCGTTCAAAACTCCTCGCGCTCGCCGTTCTCGCCCTGCTGCTCGGCGCACTGTCGCAACTTCCAGAGCGCAACTCAGCGCCGCTGGATGCAAGCGCGTGGAAGTCACGCATTGCAGCCGACACCCAATCCACTTCGGCTTTCGCCCCGATCGCGTTCGGCCCTGAGGGAACCCTGCTGCGGGGCGCTCTTCAGGCGCCGCTGCAGGATTCCGCCGCGGGACATCATTGGTGTGGAACCGATCAGTTGGGCCGTGATCTCCTGGCGCGCCTCTTGTACGCCGGCCGCACCAGTTTCGCGGTGGCTTTCATTGCCGCACTGCTGATCCTGGCACTCGGCGCCGCGCTCGGGCTTGCCGCGGGTGCGCTGCGCGGAGCCGTCGACTTCGTCGTGTTGCGCGCGATCGAATTGTTGCAGGCCTTTCCGACGCTGGTGCTCTTGCTCGGAGTCGTTGCCCTGCTGCCCAGGCAGGTGGCGAATACGCGCTGGACCATACCGCTCGCCATCGCCGCGTTCGGCTGGACGCACATCGCGAGACTGGCGCGCGCCGAGGCGCTGCGGGTCAGCGAACTTGGCTTCGTCCAGGCGGCCAGCGCGGCGGGTTTTTCGCGTGCGCGCGTCTTGCTGCGACACGTGCTGCCCAATTCGCTGGCACCGGTTTGGATCGCGGCGAGTTTCGTACTTTCGGCCGGCCTGGTGCTCGAGAGTGCAGCGGCCTTCCTGGGCCTCGGCATCCGACATCCCGCGCCCTCGTTCGGCACGCTGTTGGCGGAATCGCGCGCAACCCAGGCATGGTGGCTCGCGCTTTTCCCAGGAGTGTGGTTGTTCGCGAGCATCCTAGCGATCCACCTGGTGGGCGAAGGCGTGCGCGACGCGCTCGATCCCCGAGACGAAGGCCGTGCGCCGTGACCGCGACGAGCGAAGTCCTGCTTGCGGCGCGCGGACTGTGCGTGTCCTACCTCGCCGGCGGTCGCGAGCGGCCCGCGCTGCTGGGCATTGACCTCGAACTCGGCCGCGCTGAAAGCTTGGCGATCGTGGGGCAGTCGGGTTCGGGAAAGAGCACGCTGGCGCTGTGCCTGCTAGGACTGCTTCCGGCGGCTGCGAGAGCAAGCGCGGGCGAGATTCGCCTTGGCGCGCGCGCGCTCGATCCGCGCGACAGGTCGCAATGGACACAGTTGCGCGGAGCGCAGCTTGGATTCGTGCCACAGGATACGCAGGCGGCCTTCGATCCGCTGCTCGCGATCGGCGAGCAGGTGGCCGAGCCGCTGATGTCTGGAGGCATGGCCCGCGACGCCGCGCGTGCGCGCGCCATCGAACTTCTGAACGAAGCCGGGCTCGAGAACGCGGCGGAATTGGCCCTTTCACTTCCAGAGCGCCTTTCCGGCGGGCAACGCCAGCGCGCGGCGATCGCGGCGGCGCTCGCTCTCGATCCGCTGGTCCTGATCGCGGACGAGCCGACGAGTTCGCTGGACCCTGTGCACGCCCGCGCGCTGATCGATCTGCTCGATCGATTGCGGCGCTCGCGCGGGCTCGGGCTGCTTTGGATCTCGCACGATCTGCGCGCGGTGAGTGCGCGCGCCGATCGCATCGTCGTGCTGTGCGCCGGCCGCGTCGTCGAGACGGGCCGCGCGCGCGAAGTGCTTGCGAATCCGGCCCATGAGCACACTCGCGAACTGGTGAAGTCGCTGAATCTCGCGTTCCTGACGAGCGCGCCGGACGAATCCGCCGCGCGAGCGCCGATCGTGCTCGAGGTCCGCGCGCTTGCGGCCAGTCCCGCTCGCCGCGGGTCCTTCGAACGCGCGCGCCACACGCCTTTCGTGCTCCATGGGCTCGATTTCGAACTGCGCGCCGGCGAGATCACGGCCCTGATCGGTCAATCCGGTTCCGGCAAGTCGACCGTCCTGCGCGCGCTGCTCGGTCTTGAAGCGACGGCCCGCGGCAACGTGCGGATTTCTCGCGACGGGGCGACGAGCGAAGTGCTCGGCTCAGCTTCAGGGGAACTCCGGCTGGCCCGACGAGGCATCGCTTGGATCCCCCAGGATCCGGGGGCGGCGCTGGATCCGCGCGCAACCGTGATCGAATCGATTTCTGAGCCCATGCTCGCGAATCGGACGCTGGCCGGCGACGCGGCCCGCACGCGGGCTGCGGAGTTGCTCGAAGCCTGTGGCCTGCGCCGTGAACTCGGCTCGCGCCTGCCTCACCAGTTGGCCGGCGGCGAACGCCAGCGCGCGGTCATTGCGCGCGCGCTGGCCCAGGATCCGCGCGTGCTGCTGCTCGACGAGCCGACCTCGAGCCTCGACGCCACGGTGGCGGCGAGGATCGTCGAATTGGTCGTGTCGCTAGTCTTGACGCGCGGATTGTGCGCACTGTGGGTCACGCACGACGTCGAACTCGCGCGCGCCACGGCCCAGCGCCTGCTTGTCATCGAAGACGGGCGTATCGTCGAGCACGGTCCGGCGGCGGTGACGCTCGCCAATCCGGCTTCACAAGCTGCGCGTCGTCTGTTGGGGGCCGGCGCTCAGACCTTGATCGCGTAGTGCTCGCGCAGCACGGCTCGCAGTTCGTCGAAATTCTTGATCGTGTGGTCGGGCGCGACGCCACAGGGCTGGTGCTTGGCCCCGAGGTTGGCCCACACGGCGATCATGCCCAGACTTTTTGGCGGCGCGACGTCGTGCGAGGGATTGTCACCGACGTACATGACCTGGGGTGCGAGCAGGCCCAGCTTGCGCAGCGCGTGCGCGTAAAGCTTGGGATTGGGTTTGTTGATGCCGACTTGATCCGAGATAAAAATGGCCTCGGGATCGAGGTACTTGACCAGGTCGAGCCGGACGAGTTTCTCGGCCTGCTTCACTTCGAGGCCGTGGGTGATCACGCCCAGGCGCACGCGCGCGCGCTTCAGGTCGGCGAAGAGTTTCTGCACCCCGGGATAGGGGCCGAGCTTGCGGAACTTCGTGTCGTGGTACGCCGCGATGCCGGCGGCGACGACCAGCGCGCGATTGCGGTGCTCGTAGGCCTGCGGGCCCAGGCGTAGCAGGAGCTTGTCGAAGTGGTGCTCGTAGTTGGAGGTGAACTCTGCGATCACCTCGTCGAGTTCGCCGAGCAACTCCTCGACCGGCGCCTTGAGGCCCGCGTCGATCATGGCCACGATCGCGTTGTGCCGGGCCAGCTTGGCGAAGTCCGTCGTCGCGCACAGCGTGTCGTCGATGTCGAACAGGACAGCGGAGAGCTGCGGCATGGTGGAGGGAGGCTACGTCAAAAAGCGCTGCCGGAGCAAGTGTGTACCACACGGTGCCAGGCACTCTCCCAAACGGTTGCGTGTAGACAACCACGCTGTGAGCTTGTCGGCAACGTCGACCTGCACGGGCAACGGCGCTTGGAGGGCACACCCGGCAACCGCACAGGCAATTGCCCAGCATCAAAAGCGCGAGCCGCTTCCCGAGAGGGGATGCGGCCCGCGCCTGGAACCCTGGAGTCGTCGAGGGCTACTGCCTGTGCTCGAGGCGCTTCAGCTCGTCGTTGACGTCGGTGATATGGGCACGGATCAGAATCATCAGGCTCTTGTTCTCTTCGTTGTAGCCTTCGTCGCGGAACAGCCAGCCGACGAAGGGGATCTTCGCCAGCCAGGGCACTTCCGCGCGACGCTCGATGTTGCGGATGTTGGACAATCCGCCGAGCAGGATCGACGCGCCATCGGGGATCACGGCTGTGGTGAACACGCTCTGGACTTGCAGTTCAGGCAACTGGAATTCGACCGGCGACGTATTGCCGCCGAGCGTGCTCGAGAAGTTGCGCAAGTTGACGACCTTGGCCACCGTCGGCTGGATCTCGAGCGTCAAGTACTTGCGATCGTGATGGATCGTCGGGCGCACATCGAGAACCACACCCTCGGTGAGGATGTTGATCTGCGGGTCGGCGACCGCCTGGAACTGGGCGACTTCGACGTCGAAGTCCTGGATGTAGGCCTGTTGGTTGACGACTGACACGTAGGCTCGCTGGGTGTTGTGCACCGAGAGCATCTGGTCGTTGACCAACTGGAACTCCTGGGTCTTCTCGACCGCGCGCAAAATAGCGGAGACCTGCAGGTCATTGAGGAAAGTGAGCTGCGTCGTGAGACCGCCGATCGTCGAAATCGCCTGGCCCAGCGAGCTACCGAAGTAGTTCTCGGTGCGCGCCTTGTAGTCGCCGTCATGGCCGTCGTCGTAGAAGAAGCCCGACGACGGTTGGCCCGAAGGTGCGCCCGTGCCGTTGTTGTCCAGGCCCTTGGAGGTGTTGTCCTCGAGACCGTTGGTGAAGTCGTCCATGTTCTTGAACGGCTGACCCGGATTCTCGATCCCGCGGAAATCGACACCGATTTCCTGAATCCAGTTGGAGCCAACGGTCATGAACTTCGAATCGATCGCGACCAGCGACGACGAGAAGCGGCGCAGGTCGTTCAGGAATTCGCTGACCTGCTTCTGCACCTCGGGCGTGTGGACCACCATCAGGTAGCCCTCGCCCTCGTCGATGGAAATGCCTTCCTCTTCCCAAGTGCCGGGCGCAACGTTTTCTTGGATCAAGGTCGAGACCTGGCTGATCTCGATCAGCGTGGGCTTCTCGCCAATTCCGCCGAAGGGGCCACCGCCGTCCTCGTCGGTCATGTCTGCGAGCAGGCGCAGACGGTTGATGCGCGGCCCGATGAAGTCGGTCAGACCGAAGACAAGGTCGTTGACATCGTGGTTGACGACGACCGGACGGCCGCGGGCCTTGGCCTTGGTGGTCACGATGACGGCGTCGTGCTTGATCGTCCAGGTGACGTTCTCGCCGGAAAGGCTGGTGATCAGGTTGAGCGCATCCTGCACTGAAAGCGCGTTCTGCAGGTTCTGTTTGAACACCGCGCCCGCGGTTGAGGCTTCGTTCTCGGCAGCCGGATCGACTACCAGCGGCAGGCCGGTAAACGTGCGGATCGTGTCGATGACCTTGCTCAAGCTCTCGGTGTCAACGACCAAGCCGGGGATGCGCGTCGAGCGCACTTTTTCGCGCAGAGCCTTCTCGCTCTCCGACTCACGCGCCGACAGGTCGAGGCCCGGACGCTTGCTGCGAACTTCGGTGATGTGTTGCCAGAAATCGGGGTCCGGCAGCGTGTAGACGTCACTGTTGGGGATGCGCGCATCTGCCAACTCTTCGCGCCAGCGCCTGAATTGCTCGCTCTTGGCGGCGATGTACTGGGTGCGGCCCTGTTCACGCCCGGCCTTGAAGGCGCTGTCGCGCAAGTCCTGGGCCTTTTCGTTGCGCGGGTCCTTGCGTAGGGCCTCGTTCGCAAAGGACTGGGACTTCTCGAAGTCGCCGGCATCGAAGGCCGCGATCGACTGCTCGAGCATATTGTTGATGACCGCGCTGCGGCGATCGCGGTCGGCTTCTTCGACAGCCTTGATCTTCTCATAGGCCTCGCGTTGACCGGACAGACGCGCGGCTTCTTCCGCCTGCGACTTGCCGCCCTTGGCTTGCGCAAGCAAGGTCGAGACTTCCTTGTCCATGCCCTGCCAGTCGACCGAGTAGGGTGCATAGCGCACGTGGTTCTCGGCAATCGACAGCTCGGCGATTGCGCCATCGTGGTCACCGCGCGCGAGCAACAGCTTGCCCTTGCGAAGTGCGTCCTCTGCCTCGGCGCGCAGCTGCTGCATTCTCACCGCGTACTGAGCGGTGATGTCGTTGACCGCCGCACCCATGTCCTGCGGCGACTTGCCGAGCAAGGCCGCGAGGGCGGAGAGTTCCTGCTTGGCTGCGAGACTGTCCGGCTCAAGTTCGAGGGCAGCTCCCACTTCTGCTTCGGCCGCCTCGAGGCGACCGCGCGCCTTGAGATCGGCTGCCGTGGCGAGGTGCTGTTCGACGAGCAGTTTTTTCTTCTGCTCGGCGAGCGTCAGGCGTTCGCGCTCCTGCGCGAGGAAGTCCTGGCTTTCGGGCGTGCCAGCCTGCGCGCCGCTCGTGGTATCGCCCAGCGGTGCACCCACAGGTGATTCCGTCGACTCGTTGGGAGTGCTGGCGCAAGCAGTGGCCAGGACCAGGGACAAGGGCAAAACGTTGCCGATTTTCATCGGGGCTCTTCTCGAGGCGTGGGGTGGGGGAGCAGGGAGCCCGAAGCTCCTGGGGAGGAGCCTGGGTGGGACAATGGCATGCGGCGCTGAGTTGGATCGCCCCGAGGATCGTGGGATCCGGAGGGACTTTCCTCGGGGGTTCAGCGAGTGAGCGTTTTCGTGGGGCGCGAACGATACCAGCCGCCTCGCTCGGCGGTCAAAGCCGGCGGCCAGAAATCGTGTTTCCGGCAGCGGAACATTCTGATAGTCGGGGGCCGGCTGTCGGTTGCGATGTCTGTGGAAGGAAGACTGCGCGGAAAGCGGTCGGGGGGGGCCGGACTCAGGCGGCCGGCCCTGGACGCGGGGGGGAGGGCCGCGGACCGCCTGACCGCGGCAGCGCTGGACCGGACGTGCGGGGGCGCTCAGTCCTCCCTGGAGGCCTTGAAGCCGATTTCCCGGAAACCAGCGGCCATCGCGGCGTCGAGGACGAGGAGCATGTCCGAGTAGGTCGTCCGCGCCCGCGGGTCGATGGTTGCCGGGCGGGTCGGCTGGGACTGCTGGATTTCTTTGAGCCGGGCCGAGAGCTCCTCGATCGAACTGGTCAGCGTCGCTCCGACCTGGAATTGGAGCCGGCGCTCGGGGCCATGCCGGAATGGCCCGCTGCCGGAGGGGTCGTAGGGTTCGTCGCGCAGCGGATGCAGCTTCGAGCCCTCAACGAGAACCTTGATCACGATATCGACCCGCTCCACCTGGGGCCCGGCCGGCGCCGAGTTCACACCCACATCCTTCGGCAGGTACGTGCTCAGCCTCGCTTCGAGGCTTCTGAACCGGATCGTGCACATGAAGAAGATCAGCAACTGGAACACGACGTCGATCATCGGCGTCATGTCCAACTTGACTTCTTCGGGCTGCAGGCTGTGGCCAAGCTGCATGGCTACTTCGCTCTCGTCGGGTTGACGGGCAAAGCGGCGCCGAGTTCGACTCTCCAGATTTGGATGCCGGTGCTGCCGCAGATCTCCATGACCTTCTGGACGTACCTGGCCGGCGTGGCCTGATCTGCGCGGATCAGCAGCGCGCTCTTCGCAATCATGACCATGCGGCTGGCGGGAGCCTCCGGATCGAGAGGTTCCCTCGGCATCTGCTGCGACAGGCGAGTCAGGTGCTCCCTGAGAGCGGCGAAGTTGTCGTCGCGCGCGGGGTCGTAGTAGATCCGGCGCTGCATCAAGATGGTGCCGTTCGCCGTG
>JAYUOR010000129.1:0-2014 GCA_043760765.1 Planctomycetota bacterium
CTTGAAGCCCGTGATCACCGCAAGGCCACTCAAGGCGACGTACAGCGTGTGCTTGTGGAACAACGCTACGCCGATCAGCGTCAGCGCAAAGAAGACAAATTCCAGGCGGATCCCGAACAATGCCAATGGCTCCGCGGCAACTGCGCTGGTCGCAATGAGGGCTGTGTGCATGTAGACGATCGGTCGGATGTTGACGAGCCGACAGGGTGGACTGGGGCGCGCGGGGATTGGGTCGGGAGTCAGCCTCGATTCACGGCACGGAGTCGAAGCTGGCTCCTACGGTGAATCGACGCTTGGCCAAGATCTACTACCAGGCGAACTTCGCCTTGCCGGAAAACATGTCCGCGACGGGTGCAACGAACACGCGCTGAATGGGAACTCGCAAGGGATAGACCTCGATCTGCTTGTCTTCCGCGAGAATTTCGGCCGACTTCTTGATGTCACCGTAGGAAATCGGACTCGGCGTGTCCGCGCCGATCGCGTCGCGCAATTCCAGCCCCTTGTCGCAGACGATTGCAATCGCGAGGTTTTCGACCTGCAGGTACTTCTTGACCGCGGCGTTGACCTCTTCGAGGGTGATCTCCTTCAGCTTGAGGAACATCGCGAGCTGGCCCTCCTGCATGCCGAAGTAGCGATCGTCGAGCGCGTAGCCCAATCGATCCGCCGTCGTCTCGGCGTAGTGCAGCGAGTAGCCCATCAGGAACGAGCGCGTTTCCTCGAACTGCTTTTGCGTCAGGCCGTTCTTGGCCAGCAGCCCCACTTCGCGCAGCGCTGCACGCAGGGCGAACAGCGCCTGATCGCGCGGCACGGGCCGCACCCAGACCTCGAACATCTGCGCGCGCCGGCCCACGCCGGTCGGCGGTTTCGTACGCTGACCGCCATTGGGATAGGCCTCGATGTACGAGTAGTCGCCATAGTTCATGCCGCGCGCTTCGCGGATCACCTGGTAGAGATGCGACGAACTGTTGCGGTGCTCGCCGAGCCAGGAGTTGGCGATCCACAGCGCATAAAACTCGCGCGTGCCGCGCTTGACGGAAATCGGATAGCCGAAGCTGATCGCGGCCGAGGGACCGGGCTTGTCGACGATCACGACCGTCCGTCCGTTGAGCTCCGGGGGCACAGGAGCTGGTGTCGGAGCGGGCACGCCGGAATTCAACCGCGCAAGGTCGCCGGCCATCGTCCCCGGCAGCCACTCGGGATAGGCACCCGCGAGTCCCAGCACCAGATTCTCGCGCGTGTAGTGCGCGGCCCAGAAGCTCTTGACGTCCTCGAGGGTGATCGACTTCAGGCCTTCGACGGAACCGTCGGTCAGGTGCGCGTAGCGCGTATTCTGGAAGACGGTCTGGAGCAGCGTGGCCTTGCCGAGTTCCTCGTCCGAAGAAAAGCGCAGCGAGTTCTCGATGTTGCTGATCGCGTTGTCGCGCAGACGCTCGAAGTCGTCCTGACGGAAACCGGGGGCCACCAGCGCATCGACGAAAAGCGCGTAGAACGCCGCGAGTTTGTCCTTGTGCACCTCGCCCGAAATCACGCTGACTTCCTTGTCGACGTTGACCGAATAGCCGCCGGCGAGCGGGAACATCTTTTCCAGCACCTGCGAGTAGGTGTTCTTCAGCGTCCCACCTTCGGAGATCAGCGCGCCCACCAGAGCGGCGAGACCTTCCTTGCCTTCTGGATCGTCCTGGCTGCCGACGCGAAAGGCGATCTTGAAGGCCACGTTCGGGTCCGAAGCGATCGGCATCAACACAGGCGCGTGTGCGCCGATGCTCGCCGCGGCAACCGGTTCGCCGGCAGCGTGCACGACCGCGACGGTCGCGCGTGCGCGCGTCAGGAACTTCGCCGCCGCGCGCTGCACGTCCTGCGGCGTCACCGAATCGAGCGTGGTGTAGATCTCGTCGACCGCGCTGATGTCGCCGGTGAGCGCGATGACCTGCGCGATCGATTGATTGATGTTGCCCGGTGAATTGAGGTTCGACAGGAACGAGTACTTGGTGCGCGCGCGGATTGCGTCGAGGCG
>JAYUOR010000130.1:0-5000 GCA_043760765.1 Planctomycetota bacterium
GGTCCCTTTGGGGAGGGTGAGGGTAGGGCGTTGCGCGCTGCCGGCGTGACTCCGGGTGGGGGCGGAGCCTGGCGACATACGGCCGTTCCTGGGGCTAAGGTTCGAATCGGGGCCCTTTCAGGATCCTTTGAGAGAAGCCTTGCGCGATTCGCGCCCGAGGAGTTCAGTGGAGCTGGCAGAGCAGGCCCGACTCCCCGGTGCCTGCGTTCCACGGCTCCTTCAACAACGAATCGGATCCAGAACATGCGTTCAGCCTTCAAGCTCGCCTTGACGATCGCGGTCTCCGCGACGGCGTGCACGATCGTCCTCGCTACCCCCCCCCCCTCAGATTGCGTCTCTGGTTCAGGCGCCGTTGGCGGCGCAACCCACGGACGTAGCCGTCACTCCTGACGGGGACTTCGCTTTCGTGCGCTCGACCAGGCCGACGGGTGGAGGAGCGGGCAGCTCGAACCCGGTGGATCACCTCAGCGTGTGGGACCTGCAAACGCGCACCCGCATACCCGTAATGGCCCTTGGCGGAAGCACCCCGCCTCCCAGCGCAGGCTTGGGAGAATTCGACGCGAACAGCGAGGTTGCGGATCTAGTCGAAGTCACTAATGAGAGGGCCTTGTGTGCCGGATCGATCCCGGCAACTGGCGCCACGATCATCGATGTCGTCGCTTTTCCGACCCCGACCAATACGAGTGCCCTCCTGCTCGCGACCTACACGCTCAACGGCGGAGGCGGATTCGGACCTGCTGGTCAGACGAACGATGTCGCGATCACACCGGACGGAAAAATCGGTGTCGTGAACTACGCGAATGCTGTCACCTTCATCCTCATGCGCACAGGCGCAGTCCTCTTGAGGCAAGACCTGACGGCACTGGGGATGCCGCCGGGTGCAAGTTCACTGGTCAGTCCAGAAGGGGCGACGGACTCGATCGCCCTGACGAATGATGTCGCGGCGATCATTTCGACGCGAGATCCTGGAACAACCAACTCAATGCCATGGATATTCCTCTTCAGCCTCTCACAGGGGCCGGTCCCGGTGCCATTCTACGCGTCGCCCTTCCTGAATCTACCTATGAACGAGCCAGGGATCAGTTCGGTTGCCCGCTCAGTGCGAATTCCTCCTGATCACCGTCAGGTCGTGATGACGGCGGACAAACTAGTCGCTTGCAAGAAGCTCAGTGGCGGCGTTGCGACGACATTTTACCCAGCAGTCCATCGTGATGACAATGAAGGACGCCCCTACCACGATATTCGTGATTCACTTGAAGTGACGAACACTCGTGTAGTCGCGTTGTCAAAAAATAGCTTGAACCCGGCTGGCCCGCAAGGGCGAATTACCCTATTCGACATGACCAACTCTGGATTCCTGACAATCATAGGGAGCCCACACGAACTCCCACCGCTCACAACTCCAGGATCCAACATCGGCCACGACCTGGCAATTTCACCTGACAGCACAATTGCGATCATCAAGGGACAACAAGCGAACTACGCAGTCACTACCTTGGATACAGCTCCTCAGGTCGGAGGCGCCATTCCATCCAATGCGGACCCACTTGTACCCGCGTTGCCCGGCGGGGCCGGCGGGCCATTCGTGTCTGACTCGGTTGTGATCACCGCTGACGGGAGCACAGCCATCATGATCGGAGCCCACTTCAACCCCTCCTCCCTACACTTCGATGGCGTTGCCGAATTCATGCAGCTAACCGGTTCACTCAGCTTTTCGGCGGTGCAGTCTCAGCCGAACAAGAACCTATTTGCTGCGGACCTCAAGCCAACACGGGATGGCAGCAAAGTCCTCGTTCGCTACAAAACCTCGACGCCCCCACTTCCAAATCTACCGCCGGGAGATCCAACCGGGCAGGATTTCGTGCTCTACACCTTCTCAGGAGGAGTCGTCGCGCAATTCGCAGGCGATGGCGACACGTTCAGGCTGGATGATATCGAAGTCGGTGGCGCACTCCATGTGACCGGGGGGACAGGCACCGCGATTGGGATTGGTGAAACTACAAGTGGTGCGCCAAGCCCGGCCACCGGGCACGTGCACTTGCTTTGGTATTAGGGGACGATGCCCGATGTCCAGATCGAAGCAGACGCAACCAGCGGATCCGCGGGAGCCCGGCTTGAAAACTGTTCATGCGTCGCTGGACCGTCGCGCGGTTCTGGCACGTTTGCGATGCTGCCGTATTCGAGCATTCACAGCAGCGCCACTGATCGGCATGTTCCTTTCCGCAAACGCTTCCGCAGCTCAGCTGGCCGGGCCAGCCGGACTGCTCGTTTGCCGTGAGGCTCGACTCGTTCCAAGCAACCTCGTTCCCGGCGAGGACTTCGGATACTCCATGTCTTTTGACGGCGACCGACTTGCGGTTATGAGTCGTAATTACTCTAGAGCGACTGTCTTCTTGCGGGGTGGCGGTGGCTGGATCGAAGAGGCATTGATAACTCCGCCCGCGATCCCGGTTTGGACTCCTACGAGCAGTATCGGCCTTCAAGTGGACACGCTCGCACTTGGCAAGCTATCTGATTCCACGGTCAGCCAGTTCGCTGGCGGTTGCTATGTTTACTCGCGAACTGCCGGGAGCTGGGGCCTTCAGGCCGCATTATATGCTGCTGATGCTTCGCCATCCGACTATTTTGGACGATCACTCTGCCTCGATGGAGACACTCTGTTAGTCGGAGCCTCAGCAGATGACGATATGGGATTGGACTCCGGGTCCGCATACGTTTTCACACGGGCTGGAGGAATTTGGACGCAACAGGCAAAATTGCTAGCGAATGATGGGCAGGCTGGTGATGGCTTTGGCATCGCGGTCGCCCTTGAAGGGGACTTGGCGATCGTGACCTCGCTACTTGATGACGACCAGGGTACCGACTCCGGTTCCGCCTACGTGTTCAGGAGAACAGGGCAGATTTGGACGCAACAAGCCAAGCTGCTCGCGCCGGTCACAGGCGCACTTCCAAATGCCTATTTTGGATATTCGGTTGCCATCAGCGCGGGGAGGGTTCTTGTCGGTACTCCAGCGACTTGGTCGGGCGTTGTGGCGTACTACTTCGAGCAGTCCGGCGCGAACTGGGTCCTTCAAGACACGTTGGTCCCAGGGACCGCCGGAAGCTACTTGATGGCACTTGACTTCAAGGGAAACCGAGCCGTGATCGGAGCCACACAATGTTTAGTGCCTGGAACTAACGACTACGTTGGCCGCGCGTTCGTCTACGAGCGAACCGGCCTGAATTGGAATCAGATTGGAGTTGCAGGCAGAGATCCAGGCCTAGTAGGTGCGGGCTATGCAACCTCGGTCTCGATCTCCGGCGACCGATTCGTTGTGGGAACTCCCGGCGAACCGCAGCCGCAAAACCAGAACTTGGTTGCTGGCATGGCCACGGTTTACACCTTCGTGCCCGAGCCCGTGACATACTGCACGGGCAAGTTGAACTCCATGAGCTGCATGCCGGCGATGGACATGCGTGGAATCCCCAGTGGCAGCGCCCTTTCGGGTTTCCAAATTCTGTGCACGGAAGTCATGAACAACGAGGCGGGGCTTCTGCTCTACGGCACGAACGGCAGGGCCAACTTGCCCTTCAGCGGTGGCACCCTGTGCATGACCGCCCCGCTCAAGCGGACCGTTGGACTGAACTCCAGCGGCACTCCGCCACCCGCCGTCGATTGCAGCGGAGTCTTCTCTCTCGACATGAGCGGCTTCGCGGCCGGCCTGCTCGGGGGAACGCCTTCACCCGCGTTGAGGATCGCGGGCACGACTGTTCAGTGCCAATGGTGGGGCCGTGATCCAGGCTTCCCTCCCCCGTTCAATACGACACTTTCCAACGCGCTCGAATTCGTTGTCTGCCCATGAAACGCCTCGCGAAGCAGCTCGGGCTCGCGACAGCCGCGATCCTTGTATCGTCGAGCACTCCCCTGTTCGCGCAGACGTACAACGTCGATTTCGGCGCGAACAACGTGTTTCCGCTCCCGTCCGCAGGGTTCACGATTCCACCCTGCCCGACGTGTGGCGGAGTCTGGAACGCTGTCAGTGCAAGTGTGCTCAACCCGACCGTACTGCTCGATGTGAACGGTGTTGACGCGGGCGTGACGATCACCCATTTCGGAGGCCAAGGCAATTTTCAATTTGACGCTGGCGCCACACCCGCCGGCTCTGATCTCGAGAAGCTGATCGACGATCTTCAAAACGTCGGGCCGGTCGGCAGCACGAGTACCTGGACCCTGCACGGCGTGCCCAACGGAATCTACAACATCAATGTGTTCGCCTGGGCGCCTGACGATCCGACGCAGCTCACTCAGGTTTCGTTCAGTAACGGACTGTGGGCTCCCAAGACATGCGGCGGGATCGTGAATCAGCCGTGGACTTGGAGCCTTGCGAACTATGCCTGGGACTCGGTCAGTGTCACGAACGGCGAACTCTCCTTCAGCGCGCTATCAGTCCAGGGTTTCGGAAGCTTGAACGGCTTCCAGATCTTTCCCGCGTTCTGCGGCTACCAGTTTGGAGGGCAGTGCACGGCCAAGGTGAATTCGCTTGGCTGTACGTCGTCTTGGTTTGCTGTAGGCGCCTCAAGCGCGGCAGCCACGAGTGGCTTCGAACTGAGGGGCACCCAAGTCATCAATCAGAAGCCGGGCATTCTGCTCTACGGCACATCGGGGCCGGACACGATTCCGTTCCAAGGCGGCACGCTGTGTGTGAAGGCGCCGATTTCGCGCTCGGTCCCGGTCAACTCCGGCGGGGCGGGGCCGACCTTTAACAACTGCACTGGGATCTATCACATAGACATGAACGCCTTCGCAGCCGGGCTGCTCGGAGGGACGCCCAAGCCGGCACTGCGGGTTCCGGGGACCCGCGTGACTTGTCAGTGGTGGGGCCGAGATCCCGGCTTCGCGCCGCCGAACAACACGTCGCTGAGCATGGGGCTGCAGTACTTCGTTTGCCCGTAGGGAGCCCAAGCCTCGCAGGGTTCTCCCGCATAGGCGGGAGCTTGAATCGCAGGGGTGCGAGCCTAGG